>JBDTNP010000030.1:0-9487 GCA_039933695.1 Betaproteobacteria bacterium
GGCGACGCAGCGCGGCGTATTCGGCTTTCTGACCAAGCCGTTCGACAGCCAGGAATTGCTGCAGAAGGTCGCCGCGGCGGTCCGGCTCAGCGGTGGTGAATCCGAGCCGACGCTGCAGGCGACCGGCGAATGGCGCGCCGGCATCATCACCCGCAGCCCGCGCATGGAGGACCTGATGCGGCAGGCACGCCTGGTCGCGGACTCCGATGCCAGCGTGCTCATATTCGGCGAGTCGGGCACCGGCAAGGAGTTGCTGGCCCGCGCGATTCATCGCGCCAGCCGGCGCGCGACTCGTCCGTTCATCGGCGTCAATTGCGGCGCGATTCCGGAGCCATTGCTTGAATCGGAGTTGTTCGGCCATGCCCGGGGCGCGTTCAGTGGCGCAGTGCAGGCGCACAAGGGATTGTTCCAGGCTGCCGATGGCGGAACGATTTTCCTCGATGAAATCGGCGACATGCCGTTGCCGCTGCAGGTCAAGCTGTTGCGTGTGCTGCAGGAAGGGGAAGTGCGCCCGGTGGGGGCGACGCAATCGATCCCGGTCGACGTTCGGGTCGTTTCGGCCACGCACCGCGATCTGGACGCCCAAAAGGAAAGCGGCCAGTTTCGCGAGGATCTCTATTACCGGCTGAATGTGGTTTCCCTCAAGCTGCCGCCGTTGGCCGATCGCCGCGAGGACATCCCGCTGCTGGCGACCCATTTCCTGCGCAAGCTCGCTGAGCGGTACAAGAAGCCGGTGCCGACGCTGGCGCCCGACGCGATGGCATTGCTGATCAGCGCCCCCTGGCCGGGCAACGTCAGACAGTTGTTGAATCTGCTCGAACAGGCCGTCGCGCTGACGACGACCAGCGTGATTCCCGCCACCCTGGTGCATGGCGCGCTCCGCGAGGATTCGGGCGTGCTGGCGCCGTTCGAAGAGGCGCGCAAGCAATTCGAGCGCGATTACCTGGTCCGGCTGCTGAAGATCACCGGCGGGAACGTGACTCAGGCAGCCACGCTGGCCAAGCGGAACCGCACCGAGTTCTATAAATTGCTGCAGCGCCACAGGCTCGAGCCTGCGATGTTCAAGGAAGCCAAAAGCTAAGCTCTCGTGCCGGCCCATCGGGCCTACGCGCGCGTTTGTTGCGTTTTACGCACATATGTCTCTGTTCAGAGACAATTTTGGCACCATATAATCAATAGGTTGCTGCAATGCAGCGAGAGTGTGTCGTGTAGATACGACAGTTTTCGCGAGTTGCGGCGATGTTTTACATGCTGCGCCTGTCCTCACGCCGCTGGATGGGTGTCAAGCCACTGATTCATCGAGTTTCAATCGGGTTGGCACACCGATTGCTTGAGGTCCTCGCGAAGGCATCGCTCGCAATAGTGCGCCGATGCCATGCGGAAGCAGGAGACGGCGATGGACAGGTTTGCACCCGAGTTTGCGGCGTACTGGCTTGCGGATTCCCAGCGATCCGCCGAGCCCGACGGGATCGACCACGGCCCCAAGCAGGCGCTGTCGCCTTCGCAACAAGTGGCGCTCGAAGAACTGGCCGACCGGGTCAACGCCGCCAGGAGCGTCGTCTGACCGTACCGCCCCGACCGAATCCCCCTTGCCCGCTCCCTCCTCCAGCGGGCTTTTTTTTGCCGCAACGCTTTTGGTCGCAGCAAGCCGTCGCGGACGCAGGGTCAGTGCCGCTTGAAGTATTGGACCTCGCGCTCGTGCTTCTCCGCGGCTGCCCGGGTCTTGAATGTACCGAGGTTGCGGCGCTTGCCAGTCTTCGGATCGACCTTGCGCGAATAAAGACGGTAGCCGCCGGATGCTAGTTTTCTGACCATCGCAACCTCCGTGGCGAGAGGACGCTGCTTTCGACCGGGGATCGCCGCATCTAGACTGCGACCGGGGCCTTGATGGCGGGGTCGAACTGGTAGTCGGCGATTTCGATATCGTCGAACCGGTAATCGAATAACGACGGCGGCTTTCGTTTCAGCATGAGCCTCGGCAGCGGATGAGGCGTGCGCGCCAGCTGGATCTCGACCTGCTCGAGGTGGTTGAGGTAGAGATGGCAGTCGCCGCCGGTCCAGACGAAGTCGCCGGGTTCGAGGCCGGTCTGCTGCGCGACAAGATGCGTCAGCAGCGCGTACGAGGCGATGTTGAACGGAACGCCGAGGAAGACATCGGCGCTGCGCTGATAAAGCTGGCACGAGAGCTTGCCGCCCGCCACATAGAACTGGAAAAAGGCATGGCACGGGGGCAGCTTCATCCGCGGGATGTCGCCGACGTTCCACGCCGATACGATCAGCCGTCGGGAATCGGGATTCTTCCTGATCTGGGCGACGACGTCGGCCAGTTGGTCGATATGCCGTCCGTCCGGCGCCGGCCATGACCGCCACTGGTATCCGTAGATCGGACCGAGATCACCGCTGGCGTCGGCCCATTCATCCCAGATCGTCACTCCGTGCTCGCGCAGGTAGCGCACGTTGGTGTCGCCAGCCAGGAACCATAGCAGCTCGTGGATCACCGACTTGGTGTGCACGCGCTTGGTCGTCAGCAGCGGAAAGCCCGCGCCGAGGTCGAAGCGCATCTGGTAGCCGAAAACCGACAGCGTGCCGGTGCCGGTACGATCGTCCTTGCGCTGGCCGTGATCGCGCACGTGGCGCATGAACTGGAGATACTGGCGCATCGTCAGGCTGGCGGCGGTGGGGATACGTCATTGTAGTCCAATCGCCAGTGCGCTCGGGCATGGACGGGTACAGCGGGCGGGGCTTGACAAGGGCTGGCGGACAGCTAGAATCAAATAACTAAACAACTAGTCATTTAGACATGAAACAGGCGTATGCTCGCGCTATCCCCGCTGCCTGGCGGCGGATCGCCCGCGTGTTCGTCGCACTCGGCGACGAGCATCGCCAGCGCATCCTGCTGATGTTCGAACCGGGCGAGCGGCTCAACGTCGGGCAGATTGTGGCCGCGTCGACCTTGTCGCGCTCGGCGGTATCGCACCATCTGCGCGTGCTCCGCGAGGCGGGCGTCCTCAAGAGCGAAAAAGTCGGCAAGGAAGTGCAGTTCTGGCCGGACGCGCCGGGGGTGCAGGCCGCGCTGGGGGCCGTGCAGGACTATCTGGCGTCTCACAACTAGCGTCTGGAGGAGGCGAACCGTGGCCGAACACAGCCAGTTCCAGCTGCTGCGCGAAAAGCGTTTCGCGCCGTTCTTCTGGACCCAGTTTCTGGGCGCCGGCAACGACAACGTCTACAAGAATGCGCTGGTCATTTTCGTCGCATTCCAGGCGGCGGCGCTGACGGCGTTCTCATCGAACGACCTGGTCAACATCGCGGCCGCCGTTTTCATCCTGCCGTTCATGCTGTTTTCCGCGACCGCCGGGCAGCTTGCCGACAAATACGAAAAATCGCGCCTGATCCGCCTGATCAAGATCTTCGAGATCGCGATCATGATCGTCGGCGCCATCGGTTTTTACCGGCGCGACCTGGTGTTGCTGTTCGTCGCACTCGGCCTGATGGGCGTCCATTCGACGCTGTTCGGCCCGGTCAAGTACGCGATCCTGCCGCAGCACCTGCGAAGCGACGAGCTGATCGGCGGCAATGGCCTGGTCGAGATGGGAACCTTCGTCGCGATCCTCTTGGGCGAGATCGTCGGCGGCCTGGTGATCGCGATCAAGCCGGACGGCCCGATCCTCGCGGGCGCGACCGCCATAGCGATTGCGATCGCAGGTTACCTGGTTTCGCGCGGCATTCCCGAGACGCCGGCGGTCGCGCCGGCGCTGCGGATCAACTGGAACCCGTTCACCGAGACCTGGCGCAACCTTCGCTTCGCGCACGGCAACCGCGTCGTATGGCTGGCGATGCTGGGCATCTCCTGGTTCTGGTTCTACGGCGCGACGTACCTGACGCAGTTCGCCAACTTCACCAAGGACGTGCTCGGGGGCGACGAGCACGTCGCGACCTTGCTGCTCGCGATTTTTTCGATCGGAATCGGCGTCGGCTCGCTGCTGTGCGAGCGTCTGTCGGGACACAAGGTCGAGATCGGCCTCGTCCCGTTCGGCTCGATCGGACTGTCGGTGTTCGCGATCGACCTCTATCTGGCCAGCCGCAGCCTGGCGCCGCAGGGGCTTGCCGGCATCGGGGCGTTCTTCGCGGTCGGCGCGCATTGGCGAGTCATCACCGACCTGATTCTGATCGGCATGTTCGGCGGCTTCTACATCGTCCCGCTGTACGCGCTGATCCAGGAGCGCTCCGAGCCCGCGTTCCGCTCGCGCATCATCGCCGCCAACAATATCCTGAACGCGATCTTCATGGTCGCGTCGGCGGGCATCGCGCTGGCGCTGCTCAAGGCGGGGCTGTCGATTCCGCAGCTGCTGCTGGTGACCGGGCTGATGAATGCGGTCGTCGCGCTCTACATCTACCTGCTGGTGCCCGAATTCCTGATGCGGTTCCTGGCCTGGCTCCTTGTCCACACGTTCTACCGCGTGGACAAGCAAGGCCTCGAGCGGATTCCGGCCGAAGGGCCATGCGTGATCGTATGCAATCACGTCAGCTTCGTCGACGCGATCGTCATCGCCGCCTGCGTGCGCCGCCCGATCCGGTTCGTGATGGACCACCGCATCTTCCGCATCCCGCTGTTGAATTTCATTTTCCGCACGATGCGTACGATTCCGATCGCGCCGGCGAAGGAGGATGCGGCGATGAAGGACCGCGCATTCGCCGAAGCGGCCGCGGCGCTCCGGGCCGGCGAGATCGTCGGCATCTTCCCCGAGGGGAAGCTCACCGAGACCGGCGATCTCAATCCGTTTCGCCCCGGGTTGCAGCGCATCCTCGAGCAGGCGCCTGCGCCGGTCGTGCCGATGGCGTTGCGCGGACTGTGGGGCAGCTTCTTCAGCCGTTCCGATCGCGGCCGCGCGATGCGCAAGATTCGCGGCCTGTTCTCGCGCATCGCGCTGGTCGCCGGTCCGCCGGTGCCGCCGGAGCGCGCGACGCCCGAATACCTGCAACAGAACGTGCTCGCATTGCGCGGCGACTGGCGCTAGCGGCATCGCTCGGGAGGCCCCATGACCTGGCTCGGCTTGTTGATCGGCGGCATCATCGGCAGCAGCTGGGGTTTCAAGAGCACGCTGCTCGGCGCCCTGATAGGCGCCCTGATAGGCGCATATCTGCGCAAATCAGCCGCGCGTTCGAGCGCGGACCCGACGCTGCCGGCGCGGGGCGCGGCCGGTGCTAGCGTTTCGCCGGCGACCGACATGCCTGCAGCGATGAACGACGCGGCGATGCTGCCGGTGCGCAAGGGCGGCACTGGCGCGGGACTCGCGCAAGCTGCCCCCGCGCGAGTTACCCCCGCTTCTTCGCTGGGTGCGGGACCTACCGTCTCGAGCGCGCCGCCTGCGCCGGCCGCAGCAGGCGCAGCCCCCGTCGTCTCGGCACCGGGCGCCGGGGCAGGATCGAATGCGCTATGGGCCTGGTTCACCGGCGGCAACGCGCTGACCCGGATCGGCGTCGTGATCCTTTTTTTCGGCGTGGCATTCCTGCTGCGCTATCTGGCGGAGATCGTCACCGTCCCGATCGAATGGCGACTGATCGGTGTAGGCGTCATCGGTCTCGTGCTGATCGCCATCGGCATGCGGCTCGCACGCGCCCGGCCCGGGTACGGGCTTTCGCTGCAGGGCGCGGGCGCGGGCATCCTGTACCTGACGACGTTCGCCGCCTTTCGGCTGTATCACGTCTTGCCGCCTTTACCTGGACTGTTGCTGCTCGCGGCGATCGCTGCGTCCACCGTCGCGCTTGCGATCCGCGCCGATGCACAGCCTCTGGCGGGACTCGCCGTCGCCGGCGGCTTTCTCGCGCCGATGCTGACCAACGTCACCGGCGAGCCGGCGCTGCTGTTCGGCTACTTCGCGATCCTCAACGCGGCGATCCTCGCACTGGCGTGGGTGCGTTCGTGGCGTGCGCTGAACCTGCTCGGATTCATTTTCACTTTCGTCCTCGGCTCGATCTGGGCGTATCGCTACTACCGGCCACCCTATTTCGCGACGGTCGAGCCGTTTCTCGTCCTGTTCTTCGTCTTCTATGTCGCGATCGCGGTCCTGTATGCGCGTCGCGGCCGCTTCGAGGCGCGCGCTCCGGTCGACGGCCTGCTGGTCTTCGGCGTGCCGCTGGTCGCCTTCGGGCTCCAGGCCGCCTTGGTGCACGACATCGAATACGGCGCAGCCTGGAGCGCCGTGACGCTCGCGATCGTTTATGGCTTGCTGTTTCTGTCGCTGCGTGTGCGCGCCGAAGCGGGCTTTGCCTTGCTCGCGCGCGCGTTCCTCGCGCTGGCGGCGATCTTCGTGACGATCGCCATTCCGCTGGCGTTCGACTATCGCGTCACCGCCGCGCTTTGGTCAGTCGCGGCCGCCGCAGCATTCTGGCTCGGTGTGCGGCAAAGCACGCCGCTGTTGCGTGGCTTCGCGCTGCTGGTGGAGTTCGGCGCAGGCGCGGTCTTTCTCTGGTCCGGCGCGGCGCGCGGCGACGATCCGCTGTTCGCCAACGCCTTTTTCGTCGGCGCGATCCTGGTCGCCGTGTCGGGCATTATCACGGCGGCAGTGGCCGATCGCGCAGCCGACAAGCTGGCGGCACCGGAACGCGGGTTCGTGCCGCTGCTGTTGCTGTGGGGTGCTGCCTGGTGGCTCGCCGGCGGCGCGTTCGAGCTGAAGCGGCATCTGGACAGGATCGACACGCCGCATGCGGCGCTGGCGTGGGTCGTGGTCAGCATCGCGGCGGCGCTGCTCGTCTCGAGGGCGGTTCGCTGGCCGCGGCTCTCGCTCACCGGCATCGCGCTGCTGCCCGCGATGGTGCTGGCGGCCTGGAGCGATTGGCAACTCGCCCGCACGACGCTGGAGAACTTCGGCGCTCTGGTATGGCCGCTCGCCTGGATCGTGCAGGGGAGCGCGTTGTACGCAGCCGATGCCCCGCAGCGCGCCGGCTCGCCGCTCGCGCCGGCGCCGCTCCTCACGCATGGCCAGCTGTACGCTGCACACGCGGCGTCGGCGATCGCGCTGACCGCGCAAATCGCCTGGGAAGCGAGCGAGTGGGTCGACCGCATCGCGCCGCCGGGGACGGTCTGGCTTGCGTGCGCCGCGGTGTTGCCGCTGCTCGCCTTCCTGTTCCTGGCGCACGCCTTGGCGGGCGCCCAACGCTGGCCGCTGACCGTGCATCGCGACGCTTATGCGATCGGCGCCGGCGGCCCGATCGCCGCGCTGGCCGCTGCCTGGTTCGCGATCGCCACCGTCGTGTCGCCCGGCACGGCATCGCCGCTCGCCTACGTGCCGCTTTTCAATCCGCTCGAACTGACGCTCGCACTGACGCTGGTCGCCCTGTTACTCTGGAGCGGCCGTTTCAGCGGGCTGCGCGACACGACCAGGTTTGCCTGGCTGGGCGTCGGCCTGTTCGGTCTGCTCAACGGCGCTGCATTGCGCACCGCGCACCACTGGGGAGCGATTCCGTGGCAGATCAACGCGCTGCTGGCTTCGAAGTTGTTGCAGGCAGGATTGACGCTCGCCTGGACCGCGACCGCCGTCGTGCTGATGTTCTTCGCCACGCGGCGCGCGCTGCGACCGCTATGGATGACCGGCGCCAGCCTGCTCGCGCTCGCGGTTGGCAAGCTGTTCCTGATCGACCTCGGAACGCTTTCGGGCCTGCCGCGCGTCGTCGCATTTCTCGGCGTCGGCACGTTGTTGCTGCTGATCGGATATCTGTCGCCACTGCCGCCGGCGGGGCAAAACGCGACGCATCGCGATCCTGGCTGAGCATCGTATTCGCCGCGGACGGCGCTGGGCGTTCGACGTATCTCGTTAGGGGCGCGGCGGATCGTGCGTCGCTGCGTGCTAGACTCGCCGCACGTCGACGTCACGGATCCGCGATGTCCGGCAACACTTTCGGCAGGCTTTTTTGCGTCACCTCGTTCGGCGAGTCGCACGGACCGGCGATCGGCTGCGTTGTCGATGGCTGTCCGCCGGGCCTGGATCTGTCTGCTGCCGACATCCAGCGCGATCTCGACCGGCGCAAGCCCGGCAAGTCGCGACACGTAACCCAGCGCCGCGAGTCCGACACGGTCGAAATCCTGTCGGGCGTTTTCGAGGGCCGGACGACCGGAACGCCGATCGCGCTTCTGATTCGCAACGAGGACGCGCGCAGCAAGGATTACGCGGCGATTGCCGATACGTTTCGCCCCGGTCACGCCGACTACACCTATTGGCAGAAGTACGGCATTCGCGATCATCACGGCGGTGGCCGGCAGTCGGCGCGCGAAACCGCGGTCCGCGTCGCCGCCGGCGCGGTCGCGCGCAAGTGGTTGCGCGAGCATCATGGCCTCGTCGTCCGCGGTTACCTGGCGCAGATCGGCGAGCGCACCGTACCGTTCAAGTCATGGGATAACGTCGACGCCAATCCGTTTTTCGCCGCCGACGATGCGATCGTGCCCGACCTCGAAGCATTCATGGACGCCTTGCGCAAGTCGGGCGATTCCTGCGGTGCGCGCATCACCGTCGTCGCCTCCTGCGTGCCGGTCGGCTGGGGCGAGCCGGTGTTCGACAAGCTGGACGCGGACATAGCTCACGCGATGATGGGCATCAACGCGGTCAAGGGTGTCGAGATCGGCGCCGGCTTCGCGAGCGTCGCTCAGCCCGGAACCGTGCACTCCGACGAGATGACGCCGCAGGGCTTTGTCTCGAATCACGCCGGCGGCATTCTCGGCGGGATCTCGACGGGGCAGGACATCGTCGTTTCGATCGCGGTCAAGCCAACTTCGTCGATACGGCTCGACCGTCGTTCGATCGACAAGTCCGGAGTGCCGGTGACCGTCAATACACACGGCCGCCACGATCCCTGCGTCGGCATCCGCGCGGCGCCGATTGCCGAAGCGATGCTGCTGCTGGTGCTGATCGACCACGCGCTGCGCCATCGTGCGCAGAACGCCGACGTCATCTGCCGAACGCCGAAGATAGCGGCGGCTGCGCCGGCGGACGTAATCGCCAGCCTGAAGGGCGCCGACGCGATCGACAATCCGGATCCCGACGAGGCCTGAACAAGCGCAGCGGGGGCCTCAGCCCGAACGCGTGCGGGTGACCTTGCTGCCGGCTTCCCCGCGCGCGAAGCGCACGTTGAGCGTGTCTCCGATGGCGAGCGTGCCTGCGTCCTGCACGACCGCGCCTTGCTCGTCGGTGACGATGCTGTAGCCACGGTCGAGCACCCCGAGCGGACTAAGGTGCCGCAGACTCTGCGCGCAGGCGTCGATGCGCTGCGCGGCCACGGCGATGCGCTCGGTGGCCGCGCGCTGCCAGCCTTCGCGGCGCCGCTCCAGATCGGCACGTGCGAGCGGCGGCATCCTGATAAGTCGCGCGACCGCCGTCGCCTGGTGCGCCAGCCGGTCTTGCCGTGCGTCCTGCGCCTGCGTAGCCACGCGCGCTAGGCGCTGGCCCAGGACGGCGAGATCGGCCCGCTGCCGCTCGATACGCGCCGCCGGATGGAC
>JBDTNP010000031.1:0-4510 GCA_039933695.1 Betaproteobacteria bacterium
CGCTCGCCGAGATGCGCCGTGTGCTGCGTCCCGGCGGGAGCGCGTTGATCCTCGAGTTCAGCCGCATCTGGGCGCCGCTCAAGCCGGCGTACGACTGGTACAGCTTCAACGTGCTGCCGCGCCTCGGCCAGGCAGTCGCGCACGACGCCGACAGCTATCGCTACCTCGCCGAGTCGATCCGCGTGCACCCGGACCAGCAGGAGCTCGGCGCGATGATGGAAAGCGCGGGGTTCGAAAAAGTCGAATGGTTCAACCTGAGCGGGGGTGTCGTCGCCCTGCATCGCGGCTTCGTTTTCTAAAGGGGTCTCTCGATGCATGCCGCCGCCTTTGCCAATCGCGCGCTCGCGCGCGAGGACTGGGCGCGCGAGCGACTCGCCGCGCACGCCGGCCGCAAGCTTCGCATCGTCGGCGGACCTGCCGCGCTTACGCTGGCGATCAACGCCGACGGCAGCTTTGCCGACACCGAGGAAGCGCCCGACCTTACGCTGACCATCCCCGCACTGCGCCTGCCGGCGCTGATGGCGCGACCCGAGCGATGGAACGAGGTGGTCGCCGCGGAAGGCGACGCGAGTCTCGCGTCGACGATAGGCGAGCTGGCGCAAACGCTGCCGTGGTTCGTCGAGCGCTCGTTCGCTCACGTTTTCGGACCGATCGTCGGCGCGCAGCTCGCGGAAGCCGGCCGCCGATTGCTGGCATTGCCCGGCTATGCGGCGGAACGGGCCCGCTCGAGCTTCGCCAGCTATGCCAGCGACGAGGCCGGGCTCATCACCGGCGCGCGCGCCGGCAGCGAATTTGCCGCCGAGGTCGCAGCACTGGCGGCGCGGGTCGACGTCCTGGGCGAGAGAATCGACCGTCTGACCAAGCCGGCTCCGGCAAAGCGACGCTGAAGATCGCGTAAGCCGCCGGCGTCACGGAATGCGGTGCGTGCCTCCGGTCACCGCGAGGAACACTTCGCGCAGGAACATGCCGAGGCATGCGACGATCGCGAGCATTGCGAGGATAAAAAAAACCGCCACCGCCTTCGATAGATCCACGGCCATCAGCGCGCCGACGAACGCCCCGGCGACGACCAGGCAGATCAGCAAGCCGCCCAACCCGGCTGCCAGCAGCGAGAAATAGATCAGGCGTATCCGCCGCGCCAGCAAGCCGAGCTCGGCACGGTCGTCGTCGCTGCGCAACCCGGCGCTGCCGCGCACACGCCCGAGGATCAGGCGCCGGCGGTCGATGCCGCGGCCGAGCCGGATATTGAGCGCGTTGATCAAGGTCGCGATCGCCGTCAGCAGAAATACCGGCGCAACCGCGAGCTGGATGACGTGGGTGATGTCGGTCAGATGCGATTCCAGACGATGCCCTTCCACAGGCTGCTACCAGGTCGGCCAACCGCGAATCTACGCCGGAGCATGCTCGTCATCAATCGATCGAGCCGACCGGCAGCGCGTCCCCGGCCACCAGCGGCGGCCGCTTGTGTCTAAAACACTTGTATTTCGCTCGGCAGTTGATGTAACGTTCGTTACATGACCCCGGCCTCGTCTTCGGCGATAGCGGCACCGGACATTTTCAAGCGAATCCGGCGCGATTTCGACGCGCTTACGCCCGAGCTGCAACGCGCCGCACGCTGGATTGCCGATCACCCGAGCGAGACCGGCCTGCTGTCGATGCGTCAGCAGGCGCGCAGCGCCGGCGTGTCTGCACCGACCATGCTGCGGCTGGCGCGCGCGCTTGGCTTCACCGACTATGCCGGGCTGCGCCGGCCGTTCCAGGAGGCGATGGCCGGACGATCGTTGCAGTTCGGCCGCCGCGCCTCGGCGCTGCAGGCCGCACCGGAAGCGCGGCGGATCGGCAGGCTGGCGCAGGAAATGGCGAGCTCGCAGCTCGAGGATGTGAAATCGGTGCTGGCGCTCAACCCGGCAGCACTGATCGACGCGGTCGTCGCCGTCATTGCCGGGGCACGACGCGTCGGCTTTCTCGGCGTGCGCTCGAGCTTCGGCATCGCGTTCCAGTTCCGCTACGCCTACAACCTGATCGCGCGCAACGGCGTGCTCTTCGACGGCCTGGGCGGCACCGTGCACGATCAGGTCGATACGCTCGATCGGGGTGACGTGCTGATTGCGATCAGCCAATCGCCGTATTCGACGCCGACGGTCGAGGCGGTCGATGCCGCCGCGGACCGCGGTGTCTCCGTCATCGCCCTGACCGACAGCGTGGTGTCGCCGCTCGCCCGGCGCGCGACGCATGCACTGCGCTACCGCGCCGATTCGGTGTCCTTTTTTCCGTCGATGATCGCGCCGCTGGCGCTGGTCGAGCTGCTGCTGGCGCGGCTCGCCGCCAAGGGCGGCAAGGCCGTGCTCGAGCGCTTGACCGAGGTCGAGCAGCGGCTGGCCGACCAGCGCGCTTACTGGAGGCCCACCGCGCGGCGGGCGGACCTATGACGCACTTGATGCACCGCAACTTGAACGCCGCACCGCCGCTGGCCGCAGCCGGTCGTGGCATCCGCCTCGTCGACAGCGCGGGCCGCGAATATATCGATGCGTCCGGCGGCGCCGCGGTGTCATGCCTGGGACACAGCCATCCGGAAGTGCTGGCGGCCATGCATCGTCAGATCGACGCGCTCGCCTACGCGCACACCGGTTTCTTCTCCTCCACCGTCGCCGAGGAGCTGGGCGACCACCTGATCGCGCATGCGCCGCCGGGGATGTCACACGCGTATCTGGTCTCCGGCGGATCCGAGGCGATCGAGGCGGCGCTGAAGATGGCGCGCCAGTACTTCGTCGAGATCGGGCAGCCGCAGCGCCGGCACTTCATCGCGCGCCGCCAGAGTTATCACGGCAATACGCTGGGCGCACTCGCGGTCGGAGGCAACGAATGGCGGCGGCGGCAATTCGCGCCGCTGCTGATCGAGGTGGCACATGTGGCACCATGCTACGAGTATCGCGATCGCCGGCCGAACGAGTCGGCGGAAGAGTACGGCGCGAGGCTGGCCGCGGAGCTCGAGCGCACGATATTGCGTCTGGGGCCCGAAACCGTCATCGCCTTTTGCGTCGAAACCGTCGGCGGCGCGACTGCGGGCGCGATTCCACCGGTTCCCGGCTACTTCCGGCGCGTGCGCGAGCTGTGCGATCGATACGACATTCTGCTGATCTCCGACGAAGTGATGTGCGGCATGGGCCGCACCGGGACGCTGCACGCCGTCGAGCAGGAGGGCGTCGCAACCGATCTGATGACGATCGCCAAGGGATTGGGCGGTGGCTATCAGCCGATCGGCGCCGTCCTTGCGCAACGCCGAGTCGTCGACGCCATCGCGAGCGGCAGCGGCTTTTTCCAGCATGGCCATACTTATATCGGCCACCCTGTCGCGTGCGCGGCCGCGCTGGCCGTGCAGCGGATCGTCCAGCGCGACGGCCTGCTGGCCGCGGTGCGCAAGCAGGGATCGCAGCTGCACGACCGGCTCGATGCCGCGCTGGGTGCGCACCCTCATGTCGGCGACATCCGCGGCCGCGGCCTGCTGCTGGGCATCGAGCTGGTCGAAGATCGCGCCACCAAGCGGCCGTTCGATCCGGCGCTGCGCCTGCACGCGCGCATCAAGGCCGAGGCGATGTCGCTTGGATTGATGACGTATCCGATGGGCGGCACGATCGATGGGCGGCTCGGCGACCACGTCCTGCTAGCGCCCCCGTTCATCGTCAGCGACGATGAGCTCAGCATGATCGTCGACCGGCTGGCGGCAGCCCTCGATGCCGCCATCGCCACCGTCCGGCAAACAGGGAAGGCCGCCATGGCCCGATAACTTTCGCGTTTCACATCGCTTGCGGTCGAGCCAAAGGTCGCCCGGCAGAAGCGGTTTTGTCGTGACTCAACCTGGAGGAGGAGCACCATGCAAGTTCGACATCGCAGCAAAATCGGCGTGTTCGGCTCGATCGGCGCGAGTCTTGCGCTCGCAGTTTCGCTGACGCTTTCGCCGGCCGCATCGGCGCAGCAGAAGTTCGTCACCATCGGCACCGGCGGCATCACCGGCGTCTACTACGCCGTCGGCGGCGCGATCTGCCGGCTGGTCAACAAGGATCGCGCCAAGACGGGGCTCCGCTGCTCGGTCGAGTCGACCGGTGGCTCGGTCTACAACGTCAACACCATCAAGGCGGGGGAGCTCGACTTCGGGATGGCGCAGTCCGACGTGCAGTACCAGGACTACAACGGAACGGGATCGTTCAAGGAGGCGGACAAGGATCTGCGCGCCGTGTTCTCGGTGCATCCCGAGCCGTTCACCGTCGTTGCGCGCAAAGAGGCCAACATCAGGACGTTCGCGGATTTCAAGGGCAAGCGTTTCAACGTTGGCAATCCGGGGTCGGGCACGCGCTCGGCGATGGAAGAGCTGCTTGCGGCGATGAACATGAAAATGTCTGATTTCGCGCTCGCCTCGGAGCTCAAGGCCGACGAACACGGCCCGGCGCTGTGCGACAACAAGATCGACGGCTTCTTCTACGGCGTCGGTCACCCGTCGGCCAACATCCAGGAC
>JBDTNP010000032.1:0-8228 GCA_039933695.1 Betaproteobacteria bacterium
GCTTCACGCCGGGGTGACCGAGCGCCGCGACAATGACTTCTTCGGCGGCGCGGTTAACCGCGCCGCGCGTATCATGAGCGTCGCGCACGGCGGCCAGGTCCTGCTGTCGCAGGCGGTGGCGACGCTGCTCGGCGAGCGCCTTCCGCCGGACGCCGCGTTACGCGACCTGGGTACCGTGCGCCTGCGCGGACTGGAAAGCCCCGAACGCGTGTTCCAGCTCGTGCACCCGCGCCTCCGGCAGGACTTTCCGTCGCTGCGCTCGCTCGAGGCGACGCCGAACAACCTTCCGCAGCAGCTGAGCTCGTTCGTCGGCCGGGAGCGGGAGCTTGCCGAGATCGGAAAGCTTCTCGGCAGCACGCGGCTCTTGACGCTGACCGGTGCCGGAGGTCTGGGCAAGACCCGGCTCACATTGCATATCGCCGCCGACTTGCTCGACCAGTTTTCCGACGGCGTGTGGTTCGTCGAGCTTGCGCCGCTGTCGGATGCGCGGCTGGTGCCGCAGGGAGTCGCATCGGCGCTGGGAGTGACCGAAGAAGCGGGCCGGCCGTTGATCGAGGCCCTGGTCAAGCTGGTCGCGGACCGAAAAATCCTGCTCATTCTGGACAATTGCGAGCATCTGATCGATTCGTGCGCGGAGCTGGCCAAGCGATTGCTGCAGGCGGGGCCGAATCTGAAGATACTGACCTCCAGCCGCGAGCCGCTGCGCATCGCGGGGGAGACGACTTACCCGGTGCCTGCGCTCGCGACCCCCGATGCATCGCAGCCGATCACCGTCGATCGCCTGGTGCAATTCGAAGCGGCGCGGCTGTTCGCCGACCGGGCCGCCGCGGCTCAGCCGTCGTTCCGCGTGACGGCGCAGAATGCCGCCGCGGTCGCCGACATCTGTCGACGTCTGGACGGCATACCGCTCGCACTCGAGCTCGCCGCCGCCCGTGCGCGGAGCCTATCGGTCGAAAGCATCGCGGCGCGGCTGGGCGATCGCTTTGCCCTACTGGTCGGCGGCGATCGAACCGCGCTGCCTCGGCAGCAAACATTGCGGGCGCTGATCGACTGGAGCCACGAACTGCTCACAGATCGCGAGCGCGTGCTGTTTCGGCGGTTGGCGGTTTTCGCCGGCGGCTTCACGCTCGAAGGTGCCGAAGCGCTGCGTATGGCAGGTAAAGAGGACCAGGCCGACGTCTACGCGATCCTGAGTCAACTCGTGGAAAAATCGCTGGTCGAATTGGACGTTGAAGGTGAACGTTATCGGATGCTGGAAACCGTGCGGCAGTATGCGCAGGACCGCCTGGACGAATCGGGCGAGTCGGAGCTAGCGCGGGCTGCGCATCTCGACTTTTACCTCGCATACGGCGAAAGAGCGTCGCCGGAGCTGGTTGGGCCACAGCAGAAAATCTGGCTCAAAAGGCTTGACCTAGAGCGGGAAAACATCCTGGCGGCGCACGCATGGTGCAATCGCGGCGAAGTCGAGCTCGACTTGCGTCTAGTGTCATCGATGCGGCGGTACTGGATGGTTCGCGGCCTGCTCGGCCTGGGCCATCGTGTGACTGTCGAGGCCGTCACGCACGACGGCGCACAAACGCGCAGCAGCGCGCGTTGCGCAGCTCTTTTTGACGCCGGCCAACTCTGTTGCTGGATGGGACGGTATGCCGAAGCGCAGGGATATCTGGAGGAAAGTCTTGCGATTGCCCGGGAGCTGGGACACAAGAAAGGCGTGGCGGTCGTGCTTCAACCGCTGGCTATGGCATCGCTCGGGCAAGGTAACCTGGCCGCAGCGCGGGGCCATTTGGAAGAAGCACTGGTGCTGGCGCGTGAGCTGGGAAACAAGCGCGAGATTGCGGCCGCCTTCAATGCCCTAGCGCAAGTTCGCCGCGCGGAAGGGGATCTGGATGCGGCAGAACCTCTGTATGAGAATGTGCTGGCGCTTGCGCGCGAACTCAATGACAGGGAAGTGATCGCCATCGGACTGCTCAATCTCGCGATGGTATCGATCGGTCGCGGATCGCCGAATCGGGCGCGCGAGGCATTGCTCGAGGCGCTGGCGATCGCCGACGAATCGGGGTCGAAACCGACCGGGCAGAGCGTGCTGGAGGTGTGTGCAGGACTTGGCGCGCTGCGCGGAGAATGGGAGAGCGCCGTCCGACTTTTTGGCGCCGCCGAAGCGCAGACCAGCCAGACCGGGCTGCATCGCGATCCGACGGACGAGGCTTTTCTGGCGCCATTGGTCGCCAGAGCGCGCGCCCGCCTTGGCGAATCGGCATTCGCCGCCGCTGAGGCCTCCGGCAGGGCGCTGAGCTACGACGAGGCGATGGCGGCGGCGCGACTGTCGCTGCAGCGCGGCTAGTTGTTGATCACCCAGGGATCAAGTGACCCTGAGACGCCGAGCGGACCGATCACGTTGAGCGTGTACTTGTATACGGCAAAATTCGAGTCACTGCTCTTGCATGTGACCCGGCGTCCATCTTGTTCCGTGTTGCAGCGGAATGCCCGCTTTCCTTCCTCGTCGAACACGACGCCTTGGTCATTCGGCGCGAATGCAAACGTCGAATCCTTGGGCAGCTGCCAGGCAATCGCGTCCTTGCCGTTTTTCACGCTCACGATGACCGCGTAGGCGTCGACTGACACGTAGCAGCCGAGGAAACACGCTACGGAAACCTGAACCTGACACGAATTAGCCGAGCGGCAATCGAGCTTCTGCTCAGGTTTGCCTTTGCCTTGTATCGGGATCGTATTACAGGCCGACAGCGCCAAACATACCGCGGCAGCGGCAAAAGCGACTCTTGTGGTCATCAGTTGCTCCCTTCGTCGTCAGCGGCGGCAGATCTCCGCCCTCGCGGTTCTTACCAGTGACCAGCTCCCGCCCGCTGGTCTGAAAGCCATCGGCTCGCACCGGTTGCGCGTTGCCCCGAATGGTACGCCAGTCCAGCGTCGTTCGAAAATCTTCCCGAGCGGGCGCGCGCCGCGAATATTCACGTTATTTCCCGGTATCAAGGCGCTATCGTTCACCCACGCAAGACGCGCAAAGTTGCGATCGAGCGCGGCCTGATTCGACGCGAGCTTTCGATCGGTTCAGGCGCGGCGCTCGGCAAGCGCCTGGAGGCCGGGCGCGCAACGCGGGAGTCTTGGCGATGTCCCTGGATGGCTGGGCGGATCCGAGGGTGGCCCAGCCCGGGACACGCTCGATGGATCTTCAGGGTCGGGCCTTGTTATCTACAGGGGATTTCACCCACAATGGCACGTATTCCCGAATTTTCCGCCCCGCAATGCTACGAGAGGGAGCTCCCGCCAGCGACAACCCGGAATGGGTCGTGCGGACGGTGCTGTTCGTCGACCTCGTGGAATCCGTTCGGCTCATGGAAAGCAACGAGAGCGACGCGGTGCAGCGATGGCGGCAGATCGTAGCTACGGTGCAGCGAGAAGTGCTGCCCGCCCACACCGGACGTC
Organism: Betaproteobacteria bacterium; assembly: GCA_039933695.1. GTDB lineage: Bacteria > Pseudomonadota > Gammaproteobacteria > Burkholderiales > Casimicrobiaceae > PALSA-1003. The sequence goes on from JBDTNP010000032.1 coordinate 3,442, forward strand.
TGGTCAAGAGCATGGGCGACGGGCTGATGCTCGAGTTTTCAAGCGTGCAGCCGGCGATAAGGTCGGCGTTCGCGATTCAGCACGCCTGTGCGCAGGCCAACGTCGGAGTGCCGGCCGACCGCCACATGCTGCTCCGTATGGGCGCGCACGTCGGCCAGTTGATTGCGGACGAGCACGATATCTACGGCCGCGGCGTCAATCTGGCGGCGCGGCTTACCACGCTCGCAGGGCCGGGCGAAATCGTCGTCTCCGCGGACGTGCGCGACCAACTCATTCCAGTGCTGGACGCAGACATCGAGGACCTGGGCGCGTGCTATGTCAAGCACGTCAATGAGCCTGTCCGCGCCTATCGCGTCGGCCCACCGGGGCCGCGGCCGGTGATCGAGCACGGCAGCGCGGTGATGCCCGAGCTGCGCCCGACGGTGGCGGTCATTCCGTTTACCGCGCGAGGCGGGGACGCCTCGCACCAGGTGCTGGGCGAGGTGCTGGCCGACGAGATCATCTCGGCGTTGTCGCGAGCCGCGGATTTGAACGTGATATCGCGCCTATCGACAACGGTCTTTCGCGGGCGCGACGCCTCACTGGGCGAAGTGGGCGGTTACCTCAACGCGACGTATGTGCTTTCGGGCGCCTACCTGGTATCGGGTAACCAGTTCAACCTGAGCGCCGAACTGGCCGACGCCAAGTCCGGCAACGTCGTCTGGGCCAAGAGCCTCAAGGGTCAGGTCACCGGGATCGTGAGCGGCAAGGACGGGCTGATCGACAAGGCCGTCGCAGGGGTTAGCTCTGCGATCATGGCGCGCGAACTGGTGCGCGCCCAGTCGCAGCCTTTGCCGACGCTCGAAAGTTACACCTTGTTGATGGGCGCGATTGCGCTGATGCACCGGCTTTCACTTCAGGACTTCGACCGGTCAAAGCAGATGCTGCAGACGCTGACCGAACGTGCGCCTCGGCAGGCGATACCATGGGCATGGATGGCCAAGTGGCATGTGCTGCGCGTGCAGCAGGGCTGGTCAGATAACCCGGACCTGGACGCCAAACTCGCGCTCGATTGCACCAAACGCGCCCTCGACGCCGATGCGCAATGCTCGCTTGCGCTGGCGATCGACGGCTTCGTCCACACCAATCTGTTGAAACAACTCGATGTCGCTCTCGACCGCTACGAGCGCGCGCTTCGGGTAAATCCGAACGACTCGCTGGCGCTGCTCCTCAAGGGCACGTTGCATGCCTTCAAAGGCGAGGGCAAGTTGGCGCTCAAGGACACCAAGCATGCGCTGCGGCTCTCGCCGTTGGATCCGCTGCGGTACTTTTATGATTCGCTGGCGGCAACCGCAGCGCTGTCCGCGGGCGATTACGAGCGCGCGCTCGAGCTCGCGCGCCGCTCGCTGCGCGCGAATCGCACGCATACGTCGACCCTGCGCGCCTTGTTGATCTCACAATGGCAGCTCGGCAAAGTTGACGAGGCGCACACGACGGTCGGTGAGCTTTTGCGTCTTGATCCGACGTTTACGATGACGAAATGGGCGCAGCGCTCGCCGGCTGCCGGATACGAAATCGGAAAGCTGTGGTTCGACGTATTGCATAAAGCAGGCGTGCCAGCGTAGCGCGGCGCGCTGCCTGACTAACGGGGAGGCATCGTCATGAGCGGAACGGGACCGGAAGGCGGCGTTGGCGGCGTGGGGGGCGTGGGCGGAGTCGGTGGTGTGGGCGGAGTCGGTGGCGTCGGCGGGGTCGGTGGCGTCGGCGGAGTCGGTGGTGTGGGCGGAGTCGGTGGTGTTGGGGGCATGGGCGGTTACGGGCTGCCGGGCGTCGCCGACGCGCTGATCAAGCATCGCGACGGGATCGTCGGCAACTGGTTGGGCGCGACGCTCAATCCGCTTCTGCGCGCGCTCGACGATCCGGCCAACCTGCAGGCCTGGGAGCCTTGGGTACGCGGGGCGGTCATCGATTTCGATCTTTTGTCTCATCTGCATGTCACCAAGCACAGCGAGGCATTCACTTACGTCGACCAGAATGGAGCGACGGTCAACAAGACATCAAACCGTTCAGTCACGGTCTGGCACATGAACATCACCAACACGGGGCCCGGCAAGTCGCCCAGAGCAACGTCGAGCCGCGTTGCGACGTTTATCCGTCCTACGACCGCCATCTTCAAGCAGCAGCTTGCGTTTCTGGACCAGTACGCGGATCTGCGCGAGGATCGGGCCTCGGAAATCCTGTCCCAGACGGTGCCCCAGTTCGCTTTCTGGGGTTCGGTCGTGTATTTGCACCCGGATCGGACCAAGAAAACATTCGAGCTGCTCGACGCGGCGCTTCGGCTCGCCAATTACGTCGAAATGCGCGTCAAGCATGCGCTCGCCTGCCGGCGGGCAAACGAGTATTCGCCGCAGGTCCAGCCGATGATCCTGACGCCTGGGCACGGTTCGCTGCCGAGCGGACACGCCACCGAGGTTCATATGATCGCGCGCATCCTGTGGGAGCTGCGCGGCGGTACCCCGGGCGATGCGCTCGGCGTCGAGCTGATGCGACAGGCAGCGCGGATCGCGGTCAACCGCACCGTCGCGGGCATGCATTTCCCGGTCGACAGCGTCGCCGGCCAGATGCTCGGGTTGACGCTGGCCCGATACTTCGTGCGGCGGGCCAAAGGGAACACCGGCTTTCGCGCCTGGCGATTTGACGGCGAGCGCTATCCGGGAACGCTCGACTTCGATTTCAACGATCTCTACGACACCAATACCGCGCTCCAAAAATCCGCTTCGTACGTTGATCCGCTGCCGTCGACGCTGCCCGCCGGTTCGCCCGTTCTGCGCTGGCTTTGGACCGAAGCCGCGAAGGAATGGGTCTAGCACGCGAGGCTGCGCGCTTTCCCCTCAACCAATTGCGGGACCTCGACGATGGCGACCAGAACTGGCGCGGATGGTACGGCGAAGCGCATCGGCCAGCGCGATAACGCGATGCCATCAAATGCAGCGCGGATCGATCCGTATCTGAAATGGGCAATGGCCACCGACTTTGCGTACCTGGGCGGGGACTCGGTCCAATGGTATCCGGTCCTGCTGCAGCTGGCCGGCGTCACCGCGGCGGAATTCTGGTCGTCGGTCAAGACCGATACCAATCGTATCCGGGTGGCTTCGATCTACGAACGGCCGGCGCGCGATATCGCGCAAACGACCTTCTGCACTGCACTGGTGACCCGGGAAACGCTGACCGATTTTCTCGGCAATGCCGGAAAGGCGCTGCCGATCGCGCGCTTTGAGCTCGGCTCGCCGGTCGTCCCGGCGTTCGATGCGAGTCCGCTGGCCGCGCTGTCGCCGCTGGCGGCGAATCCGCCGAACGCCGCGATCGTCGCGGTTATCGATGACGGGCTGGCGTTCGCGCAGCAGCGCTTTCGCGACGCGGCGGGGGGAACGCGCTTCAAATACTTCTGGAACCAGGATGACAATACGGGCGTCAATCCGCCGCCGGGATTCGGCTGGGGGCGCGAGCTTCGCCAAGGCGAGATCAACACGCTGCTGACGACGTGCACGCGTTCGGGCATTGTGGACGAGGAGAAGCTGTACTGGCTCGCTGGCCAGACCCTCGCCGCCCGGCGCACCAAACACGGCACGCATGTGATGGATCTCGCGTGCGGCCTGGATCCGCAGCAGGTCACGGCCCAGTCTCCTTACCTGATAGGCGTACAACTGCCGCGCTGGGTCACGACCGAGACATCCGGAGCATGGCTGACGCCCGCGGTGCTCGACGCGCTGAACTACATTCTGCAGCGCGCCGACGAGATCGCGGCGCAGGAAAATACCGCGCCCTTACCCATCGTCGTCAACCTCAGTTACGGCACGATCGCCGGGCCCCACGACGGCACCGCGCTGCTCGAGCAGGCGATCGACCAGCTGATCGCCTCGCGCGCGACGCCGCTGCGCGTCGTACTCCCCGCGGGCAACCACTATCTCGCGCGCTGTCACGCGCGGTTTCCCCTGGCCGCGGCGACGCCGCTGTCGCATCCGGTCGAAGCGCTGCAATGGCGGGTCCAGCCGGATAACCAGTCGGCAAGTTTCGTCGAGATCTGGCTGCCGCATTCCCAGGGCGCACAACCGCTGCCGCAGGTCGAAGTGAGGGTCACTATGCCGGACGGCACGACAAGTCCATGGATCGGACCGGGCGCTGATTGGTCGTGGCCCTCGGCGGTCAACGTGCGCTTCTACATGATCTACGTCGACCCGTTTCCGGCGGGTAGCCGTCCACGCATCCTGCTTGCGATGGCACCGACCGCGGAGTTGAGTGCCACGCCGCGGACCGCGCCATCGGGAACATGGCGCATCGAAGTGAGGAACAACGGTCGCGCGATCAGGGTCGACGCGTGGGTGCAGCGCGGTGACACGCCGCCCGGCTACAGGCTGTTCGGGCGCCAGTCGCGATTCGACGATGCGCGATATGTGCAGTTCGATCTGGCCGGACGACCGGAAGAGAACGATATCGGCCCCAGCCATGTTGTGCGGCGCGGCTCGATCAACGCGTTGTCGACCGGGCACGAAGCGATCGTGATCGGTGGCTTCCGCCGCAGCGACTACGCGGCGAGTCGTTATTCCGGCGCCGGGCCGATCGTCTACCCTCCCGGCATCCTCGGAACCTGGCGCGACGGACCCGATGCAACAGCGGTATCGGATGACTCGGTGGCCTTGCACGGTGTCCTCGCCGCAGGGACCCGTACTGGCTCGGTATGCGCGATGAATGGAACCAGCGTCGCGGCGCCGCAGGTCACCAAGTTAATCGCGGGATTGTTGACGGCGGGT
>JBDTNP010000033.1:0-4037 GCA_039933695.1 Betaproteobacteria bacterium
GTCCGCATCGTTTTGCCTAACTCGGTGTCCTGCTCCGCCCTGGCAGCGAGCGCGCCGTGACACTCCTTGTAGCGACGGCCACTGCCGCAATGGCATGGAGCATTGCGCGACGCAGGCTCGTGGGAGATATCGGTCACGCTCAGACTTCGGCGAACGGCGGGTGCGCGGAGCCCGGAGCCGCAGTCACCGCGGGAATGACGGCGCCAAGCCCCTTATTGCGTGCGTAGCGCAGGAAGGTCGCTCGTGCGTCACCAGCGGCAAGCCAGGGATGACGATGAATGCCGGCAAAGAACGAATCGAGAACCCGCTCTCCATCGATCCGACCCGCCAGCGTCAGCGCCGCGAACGTGTTTTCGCCGTGCAGCCGGTACTGATAGAGCGTCTGGTCGACGAACGCGAGGCGCGTGACATACGTCGCCGCGAGCAAAAAGTCCCAGTCGTGGCAGACACGCATCGGCGCAAATCCACCAATCCGTCGAAGAAGGTGGCGGCGGAATAGAAGATTGCCGGTAGAAATGGCGATGTTGTGCTCTATCAATGGATAGAGGAGATTGGGCGCCGCCATACCCTCCTCGATGCGGCGGCGCAGCTTGCGCGTGTAGGCATTATCCACGGCCGCGTCGTCATCGCCGATGAATGACGTGTCCGAAAACGCCAGGTCGGTGCCCGGCGCAAGCGCCGCAACCAGACGCTCGAGCCGCTCGGGGTGAAAGGTGTCGTCGGAATTGATCACGGCCACGATATCGCCGCGTGCGACCGCCATTCCACGATTGAGCGCGGCATCGGCGCCAACGTTGGCCTGGCCGATCAGCGTCACCGGGAACGCAGCCTGGCGCGCGAAGTCGGCGACGATCTCTGCGCCCCCGTCGGTGGATCCATCGTCGACAACGATCAGCTCGCGAGGTTGAAGCGTCTGGGCCGCGATCGAAGCCAGCGTCCGCGGCAGATACCGCGCATGGTTATAGAGGGGCATGACCAGCGAAACGTCGTTGCCTTCGGAACCCGAGGATTCCGCGCCCGAGGCGCCAAAGCGCTCCAGCCTTATCGTGCCGGACGCAATCAGCGATGCGGTATCCCGTTCAATGTCGGCGAAGCCAGGGCGGCTCGGCGTCGGCGTAAATTCCCGGCTTCTCGCCGCGCGGACCGCTTCAAGATAGCGCCGGCCGTATCGTCGATCGGGCTCCAGGTGATTTCCTTCTGCCCATTCGTTCCAGGCATTGATGAAGAGCAGCCTTTCGTCGCCGCGATGCCGCAGCCTCGTCTGGGCGATCGCGTGGCCGAGCCAGACGCCGAAGAGCTCCGGACTCGAGTCGACGACGACCATCCCTTCATTCTGTCGTCGCGCCGTGTTGTCCCACATCGGCGTCACGCCGCGGAACTGGCGATACGGCGGTCGCGGCAGCATAAGATAATGCGCCGCCAGACTGGCGTAGCCGAAGACCGTGCCCCGGAACGCCGGATTGGTGATATCGACCCGATCGACTCGATTCTCGGCGGCATGACCCAGCGGAGGAAACTCGACCGCGGCGTCGAAGCCGTGCGCTGTCGGGTCATCCAGCGCGTTGCGCTGCACGGCGGCGAGGTATAGCTCACCGCTCCCTTCGCGGCGGGCGGTGTCACGCCATATCGAAACAGTTTGGGCAATGTTCGGGATGTCACCAATGTTGTAGACGAGCAGCAACGGACGGCCGCCGACACGAAGATAGCGACGATCCTCAAACAGCGGAAAAAGACTTCGGATGAATGCTATGCCGTCGTCGCGGGAATACGTCTGCGCAATGAGAATCTCATGGTCGAGTCCGTCCCAGCGCCGGGTCCAGTTCTCGTTCGCCCAGCAGACGCAGAACGGAAAGTCGTGTTGTTCCGACGCCGCCATCTCGGCCAGAGGCCGGTCGAGCAGTCGTTTTCCGCTGAACCAGTAGTAGTAGTAGCAAAATGCGTCGACGCCGTGTTGACGCGCAAGCTTGGCCTGCGCATCGCGCACTGAGGTGTCGGTCAGGTCGTAATACCCCAGCTCGCCCGGTTCATGCGGCTGCCATTGGCCGACAAAATTGGCGTGCGCACGGCGCACGTTGGTCCATTCGGTGAAACCTTGACCCCACCACGCGTCGTTTTCCACAATCGCGTGGAATTGCGGCAGATAGAAGGCGATGACGCGCACCGGTGTGTCGTCGGCCGTCGAAGTGGCTACAGCCGTGGAGCCGCGGATATCCTCAACGGCCGGCGCCCATCCGTGCGCGGCGCGCGCGAGCTCTGACTCGACGACGCGGCGGTCGATCGCGTCCGCCGCCAGTCGCCGGTTGAAGCGTGCAGCCTCCACGCCCGGGTTGACTTGGAGGGCACGGTCGATCAGGGCCAGCGATCGCTCGAATTCGCCACGTTGAAAGTGGGCCACGCCGGACATGTGCAGCGAATCGAAGTCGTCGGGAGCTTCGGCGAGAATTTCCCGATACAGCTCGATCGCCTCCAGCAGAGCACCCTTCTGCTGTGCGGCGAGAGCCTGCTCTTTGCGAACGGCGATCGCGTCCCGCTGCTGGCCGGCCGCTGAGGCACCGGCGGACGCCGATGCGGCGCCATGGCATTCCTTGTATCGTCTGCCGCTGCCGCACGGACAGTGAGCATTGCGCGAAACCGGGCTTTGCACCGCGAACGCCGCCCTTCGTCAATGACTGCCGTGAGCGAGATTCTCGAAGCGCGTGTATTCGCCCAGGAAGGCGAGCCGCACCGCGCCGATCGGACCGTTGCGCTGCTTGCCGATGATGATCTCGGCGATGCCCTTGTCTTGCGTATCCGGGTTGTAGACTTCGTCGCGGTAGATGAACAGGATCACGTCTGCATCCTGTTCGATCGCTCCCGAGTTATGGCTGACGATGCCGTCGGCGAGCCAGGATGCCGGACCGGTCACGGTCAGGTCGAAGACCTCCTCCTCGCCGTCGGCGCGAATCTCGGTAACCCGATCCCAGAACAGCTCCGACTGCGCGATGCTTTTGAGCTCCGCGGACTCCAGAATTTCTGCATATTCTGCTAGCATCGCGCGCGATGGGGCAAAACGGAAGTGCGACGAGCCGCCATAGGACGTGCCGCGTCTGAGCGCCATGGCGCGCTGGCTGATACCCTTGGCTCGCATCAACGTCTTCACTTGCTGGAACATCTCGATCGGCGCAGTATCGATGTTGGTGTTTGCCGTCGTATCTTCCAGCACGGCGCGCATGCCCTGTGCGGGGGCGCGGCGCGGGCCGAACCCTCCGACGCGATCGAGGAACCGCAGCTGCTGACCCGAGCCGGAGATGTCGACGGTTTTCACCGGACGATACCCTGTCTTGATGACCGTGCGCATGCGTGTGACGATCCCGAGACGAAGCAGCAACGCAGCGACGTCCACCGCGAGTCCGTCGCTGCACGTGCTGAAATAGATTCGACCGGCGCCTTTGCTGCCCGCGCTTCGCGCCGAAATCGAACCGTCGGTCGCCCACAGGTGGCGCAGCAAGAGCGCCACCTGCTCGTCGCCGAACCGGAATACGTCGCCTGGAAGACGCTTTTGGTGCGAGCGCTGGTTGAAGATGCCGAGGTCGCGCAGCCATTGGTTCACGCCGGCAGGAGCCCAGCGATTTCCGTTGCCGCTTATTACGAGCTGATGCCAGCGGCCGCTGCTTTCGTGCCGACTGACCTTGCAGCCGAATGCCTGCGCTGCTTCCCGGACCGCGCGACTATTCTCTTCCGACGCCGTCGTATAACGCAGCGGCTGATGCGTCAGATAGCTGCCGTCGCCGACCAGATGGCCGAGCAGCACGATATGATGTTCGGGCCAGCCGACCGGCTCGCGCGGCGGCGGCACCTGGCGACACAGCGCGATGCGATCGCCGGCGCGCAGCGCACCGGCCTCGACCCACCCGCCGCCGCCGAACAGCCGATGGCGTGCGGTCACGCGGATCGTCCGCCCGCTGGCGAACGTGACGCGCAGCAGCGGACGCACTCCGACAGGCCATACGCGGTCGCTGCGCGCAGCGACGATCTTGTGTTGTTCCGACATGGCCCAT
>JBDTNP010000034.1:0-2455 GCA_039933695.1 Betaproteobacteria bacterium
CTGTCGGTGACCAACGGCAGCGATCAGCCGCCGAAATTCATCGTGCTCGAGTACTTCGGCGGCCCGAAAAAGCAAAGGCCGTTGGTGCTCGTGGGCAAGGGAATAACCTTCGACAGCGGCGGCATCTCGCTCAAGCCTGGCAACGACATGGACCAGATGAAGTTCGACATGTGCGGGGCAGCCAGCGTTCTGGGCGCGTTTCGTGCAGTTGCCGAGCTCAAGGCCAAGGTCAACCTGATCGGTCTGGTGCCGACCTGCGAGAACATGCCCAATGGCAGGGCGACCAAGCCGGGCGACGTCGTCCGCAGCATGTCGGGGCAGACGATCGAGGTGCTCAACACCGACGCCGAGGGCCGCCTGATCCTGTGCGACGCGCTGACCTATGCAGAGCGCTACGAGCCGGCAGCCGTCGTCGACATCGCGACCCTGACCGGGGCGATGGTCGTTGCGCTGGGCCACGTCGCCTGCGGCGTTTTCAGCAACAGCGACAGCCTCGGGCGGGCGCTGCTCAACGCCGGCGAAGACGCGTTCGACCGCGGCTGGCAACTGCCGCTCTGGGATGATTATCAGGAGGCGTTGAACAGCAATTTCGCCGATTTCGCCAACATCGGCGGCCGCGCCGGCGGCAGCATCACGGCGGCGTGCTTCCTGTCCAAGTTCGCCAAGAAATTCGACTGGGCACATCTGGATATCGCCGGCGTGGCATGGAAAGAAGGCAAGGAGAAGGGTGCGACCGGACGTCCGGTGCCGCTGCTGACCACGTGGGTGCTGTCGCAGGAGACCGCCCCGTAGCTCGCGCGAGTCTTCCGCGCGTGTTACGCAGAATCCTCGGGCGGACGCTTCGATGACCTCGATCGATTTTTACACGCACGTGAGCGATCGCTTCGACGTCGTCGCCAAGCTGGTCGCCAAGGCGTTTGCGCAGCACGGCAGCGTGCGCGTCCTGACCGCCGATGCCGAGTCGACCGAGACCCTCGATCGCATGCTCTGGATCCAGCCGGCAATCGGCTTCCTGCCCCATTGCCGGATCGCCAGCCGGCTCGCCGCCGAAACGCCGATCTGGATCGACCATCTGCTCGAGCACCAGGGACCCGCAGCCGTGCTGATCAATCTGCACGACGCGCCGCCGCCGTTTTTCTCGCGTTTCGAGCGCCTTGCCGAAATCGTCGGCGCCGACGATGCCGGTGCGGCCGCGGCGCGCGAGCGCTTTCGCTTTTATCGCGAGCGCGGGTACGAGCTTCGTACCCACAACCTGAGCGAGCGCGGCTGATGGCGAGCGCACGCGAGCTTCTCGAGCAGGCCGACGCGCTGATGCGGCGCAACCGGGGTCGCAGCGGTGGGGTCGACATCCCGGTGCTGACCGATGTGGTCGCCGGCGTTCCCGCGAACGACGAGGCGGAGGCCGACGTGCCGGTGCTCACCGACGTGGTTGAAGCCGGCGCCGCCGTCGATGCGGATCTGCGGGCGCTCGTCCCGGCGTCGATGCCGCTGGAACCGGCCGAGGCCCGGCACGCACCGCCGCCGGCCGACAGCGTGGCTATCATGCAATCGGCGGAGGCGATTCCGGTCGAGTTGCCGATGGACGGCGACACGTCCGATTGGCTGGTGATGGACACGGTAGACCCGTCGACGCACAGCATTACCGGCCCCAGCCCGGACACGCTCGCCGTCGTCCCGCCGGTCACGCTCAAGCCGGCCGACTCCGAGGAGGCACCGCCTGCCGCCGCTGCCGCGCCGGTCGCGGTCGACGATTCGCCCGCTCCTCCGGTCGTCGTCGACGACGCGGCCGAGCGCGCGGCAAAGGCCGCCGCCGAGGAAGAGCGCTGGCGCGCGCTGGCCGAGCAGGTGTCGATGCAGGTATTGCAGCGGGTCGATCTGTTTACCGACACCGGTCTCAAGACCCAGCTCGCCGGGCATCTGCAGCCGATCGTCGAGCGCGCGAGCGCCGAGCTGGTCAGGGCGATCACCGAGCAGGTCGGCGGCCTATTGCGCACTTATGTGGCCGAAGCGATCGAGCGGGAGATCGCGCTGTGGCGGCGCGATCACTGAAGTCGCGTGGCGTCGGGCACCGGTTGCCCCGCCGGCGGCGAGCCGTGCTAGACTCGGGCTCATGAATTCGTCGCACGCCAGATTTGCTTCCGCCTGTCACGGCAAGACTGCCCGCGTTGCCGGGTACGTCGGCTTTTACTATTTCGGGACAATCTCCCGGGGCCGCGCTCGCCGATAGTTCGAAGCATAAAGTTTCAAGACAAATCGGGCGGCCCAAAAGGCCGCCCGATTTTTTTCAAGGAGCCAGCAATGATCATCGTCATGCAACCCGAAGCCGGCGACGCCGAAATCGCCGCGGTCGAGGCCAGGATTCGCGCCGCCGGACTCGAGGTCCATGTCTCGCGCGGCACCGAGCGGACGCTGATCGGCGCGATCGGCGACGAGCGCAAGCTCGATCCCGAGATGT
>JBDTNP010000035.1:0-3452 GCA_039933695.1 Betaproteobacteria bacterium
GCACCTACTCGATCCTGCAACCCGCGCTGGCCGCCGAGCTCAAGGCCAACAAGCTGGCCGCATTGGAAGCGGGCGCGCCGGACGTCATCGCGACCGCCAACATCGGCTGTCTGGTCCATCTCGCCAGCGCAGCGACCCGTCCGGTGCTGCACTGGGTGGAGATTTTCGAAGCGCGGCTGCGCGATCTGCCGCGATCATGAGCGACGCCGCGCCGGAGCGTCGCGGCGACTATCGTCATTTCCTGGCGATCCCGACACGCTGGATCGACAACGACGTGTACGGCCACATCAATAATGTCGTCTACTACGCGTACTTCGATACCGTGGTCAACGAGCATCTGATCCGTTGCGGCGGCCTCGATATCCGCCACGGCCCGGCGATCGGTCTGGTGGTCGAGACGTTTTGCCGGTTCCATCGGCCGCTGTCTTTTCCGGCGATCGTCGATGCCGGCCTGCGCGTCGCCAGTCTGGGAACGACATCGGTGCGCTACGAGGTCGGGCTGTTCGCCGCCGGCGACGAGGACGCGACGGCGACCGGGCATTTCGTCCACGTGTGGGTCGAGCGCGCCAGCAGGCGGCCGACGCCCGTGCCCGGCACGATACGTGCCGCGCTGGCGCCGTTGCTGCACCGGCGCTGACGGGGGACCGGGCGTACAATCGCCGCCGCATGCCCATCGTTACCGCATCCCGATGAAACCAGCGGCCCAGGCTCCGTCTGTCCTCCGGGACGGCAGCTGCCGCCTTGCAATGCGCGGCGAGCACCGATGACTGCCGCTGCGCGCCGGTATGCGCTGATCGCCGCCGCGGGCAACAGCGTCCGTTTCGGCGGCGGGCTTCCGAAGCAGTACGCGCTGATCGCCGGCGTTCCGCTGCTCGCGCATACGATCGCGGCGCTGAATCGCTCGATCGTGCTCGAGGCGATCTTTGTCGTGCTGCCGCCCGGCGACAAACACTATGCGGAGTTGATCGGATCGGTAGCCGGCGTCGTCCCGGTGTACGAGGGGGGCGCTACGCGCGGCGAATCGGTCAGGAACGGCCTGGCCGTCGTCGGCAAGCGGGCGGGGGCCGAAGACTGGGTGCTGGTGCACGATGCGGTGCGGCCCTGCATCGATGTGACGACCCTGAACCGCCTGCTGCACGAACTCGAGGACGAGCCGGTCGGCGGGCTTCTCGCGGTGCCGCTGTGCGACACGCTCAAGCGCGCCGAAGTCGGAGCCGGGGTGCGCGCCGCATCGACCGAGCCCCGGAACGGCCTGTGGTGCGCGCAGACGCCGCAGATGTTCCGCTATGCGATCCTCAACCATGCGCTGCGGCGGGCGGACGTCGCGCAACTGCTCGACGAGGCGCAGGCGGTCGAGGCGCTGGGCGTCAAGCCGCGCCTGATCCAGGGCAGTCCCGCCAACATCAAGGTGACCTATCCCGAAGACATCGCGCTGGCCGAGGCGATACTGGCCGGCCGCGCAAGGACTGCCTGATCATCGCTACGGTGCGTGTCGGAACGGGCTTCGACGTCCATGCGCTGGTGCCGGGTCGCCGCCTGGTGCTGGGTGGCGTGACCATCCCATTCGACCGCGGTCTGGCCGGACACTCCGATGCCGACGTGCTGCTGCACGCGGTTTGCGATGCGATGCTCGGGGCGTGCGGACTGGGAGACATCGGGAGGCACTTCCCCGACACCGACGCCGCCTACAAGGATGCCGACAGCCGCGTGCTGATGCGCCGTGTCTGGCAGCTCGCCGCGGCGCGCGGGTTCGAGCTCGGCAACGTCGACGCGACGATCATCGCCCAGGCGCCCAAGCTCGCGCCGCATCTCGCCGCGATGGCCGCGAACATCGCGGCCGATCTTGGCTGTCCGGCCGGCTCGATCAACGTCAAGGCCAAGACCAGCGAAGGTCTCGGTTTCACCGGCCGCGGCGAAGGCATTGCCGCGATGGTCTCGCTCGTCCTGCTCGCGAAGAGCTAGCGCACTAGAGGCCGGCGCCGGCCGGCATCGTCACGCGCGCCAGCGTGCCGCCGCCTTCGCGGGCGAGCACATCGAAGCGCGCGCCGTGCAGTCGCGCGATGCGCTCGACGATCGCGAGCCCCAGCCCGGCCCCGCCGGCGCCGCTGCGCGAAGGATCGCCGCGGGTGAACGGACGCTTCAGGCGATCGACCTGTTCCGGCGGAATGCCGGGGCCGCGATCGCCGACTTCGATCACCACCGATGTGCCCTCGCTGCGGGCGAAAACGTCGACCGGCGTGCCGCCGTAGCGCAGCGCGTTGTCGATCAGATTGGACAGCAGGCGCGACATCGCGGTAGCTCGCATCGGCAGTGCCGGGATCTCGCCGGCGTTGTAATGAACCTCGCTGCCGGCGCGGCGGTAGCGCTCGAGCAGGGGCGCGACGATTTCGTCCAGCGGGCGCATCTCCAGCGCGACATCGCGATCGTCGCGGCCGAAGTCGAGAAACTGGCCGATGATCTTGTCCATTTCCTCGATGTCGGCAGCCATGCCTTCGCGCATCTGCTCGTCGTGGGTGCCGACCTCGACGCCCAGGCGCAGCCGGGCCAGAGGTGTCCGCAGATCGTGCGCGACGCCGGCCAGGAGCAGCGCCCTGTCCTGCTCGGCTTGCCGCAGGTTGGCCAGCATCTGGTTGAACCCGCGATTGAGGTTGACGATTTCCGACGGCCCCTTTTCCGGCAGCGGCGGCTGTGCCTTCCCCGCGCCGACGTTGGCCACGGCGTCGTTCAACTGCCGCAGCGGCCGGGCCAGGTAACGGGCAAATGCAAAGGCGCTGGCGAGCAGCACGACCAGCGCGATCAGGCTCCATTCGAGCGCACGCGACTGAGCCGCTTCGGACGGCCGCGGCCAGTGGAACCCGGCCCAGTACGCGTGATCGCCGGCCTGCATCTTGATCCAGAGCAATTGCTGGCGCGGTTGCAGGCGGATTTCGGTCTGCGGACCGAGCTCGGTCCTGAGGCGCTCCCCGAGATCGATCAGCAGCGGATTTTGCGGCGTCACGCCGAAGAATCCGCCGCCGTCGTCGCTGACGATGCGCGCGCCGTATTCTTCGCCGAGCCGGGTCAGCGTCTCGCTGCGTTCATGCAGCTCGGTCGCCGCCAGCGCCGCGCGCAGCGCCTGCAGCTGCAGGACCTTGGTGTCGCTGAACTGACGCGCGACAAGCGCGGCGCGATCCTGCCGGTACAGCAGTATCGCCGTCCCCTGACTCACCACGACGACCATCAGCAGCAGCAGGGCCAGGCGTCCGAACAGCGAACGCGGCCACAAAGTCACGGACCGGCCCCCGTGTCGGCCGGGCTGTTGATGGGCACCTCGTCCGGCACGAAGACATAACCAAAGCCCCAGACCGTCTGCAGGTAGCGCGGCGCCGCGGGGTCCGGCTCGATCAGCTTGCGCAGCCGGGAGACCTGGACGTCGATCGCCCGGTCGAAGACGTCGTGATCGCGCCCGCGAG
>JBDTNP010000036.1:0-4360 GCA_039933695.1 Betaproteobacteria bacterium
CCGAGGGGCGCAGCAACCAAAGTTCCGGACGACTGATGCTGACTTCGCCACTATCGCGCAAGACCTCGGTGTTCGCGGGAGTTCGCTACCAAACGCTGAGTTCCGACGTCGCATCGGACTATAACGAAGCCGCGGCCTTCGTCGGCGTCACCCACACATTTCGATAGCACCTACGATGTACGAATCCTTTTTCGGATTGACCGGCAAGCCGTTCCAGCTCAATCCCGACCCGTCGTTCTACTTCGGCAGCCGCGGCCACAAGCGCGCCTTCGCCTACCTCGAGTACGGGCTCTATCAGAGCGAGGGGTTCATCGTCATCACCGGCGAGATCGGCGCCGGAAAGACGACGATAGTGCGAAGCCTTCTCGAGCAGCTCGACCGCGAAAAGGTCGTCGCAGTGCAGCTGGTCAGCACGCAGCTCGACGCCGACGACATGTTGCGCGCCGTCGGAACGGCATTCGGCATTCCGGTAAAGTCGGTCGACAAGGCGATGTTGCTGGCGTCGCTCGAAGCGTTTTTGTGCCAGTTGGCGGTGGAAAAGAAGCGCGCGCTGTTAATCGTGGACGAGGCCCAGAATTTGTCGCCGCGCGCGGTTGAGGAGCTGCGCATGCTGTCGAATTTTCAACTGGGCGACCAGGCGCTGCTGCAGAGCTTCCTGGTCGGCCAGCCGGAGCTTCGCACGATGATGCAGAGCGAGCAGATGCAGCAGCTCCGTCAGCGCGTCATCGCCTCGTATCACCTCGGCCCGCTCGACAAGGCCGAGACCAGAGGTTATATCGAGCACCGGCTGAAGCACGTCGACTGGAAGGACGATCCGAAATTCGATCCCGCGTGCTTCGACCTGATACACACGCTGACCGGCGGCATACCCCGGCGCATCAACACGCTTTGCAACCGGCTGCTGCTGGCGGCTTTTCTTGCCGAGCGGCACGTGCTGGAGCCCGCCGACGTGCAGGCGATCGCGCGCGAGATCCGCGATGAGCTCGGCCCGGACGCGCCGCTCTCGATGATGAGCGTCGTCGACGGCGACACGCCTCCCGGCAGCCCGCTGATGGCGCGCCTCGAGGCGGGGCGGTTGCACGCGCACTTCGACAATGTCGAGGAGCGCATCGACCGCCTCGAGAAGACCGTCGCCGCCGCGGTCGATCTTCTGCACCGACTGCTGCATCCTGAAAAAGCGGCCAAGCCCGGCACGCCGATGAAGCGCTGATGAGCGGAGAAATGCGACCGATGGGCCCGATCGCCTGCGTCGTCGGGGCGAGGCCGAACTACATGAAAATGGCCCCGCTGGTGCGCGCGTTCGGCGCGCGCGCCGACATGCCGCGCGCGATGCTGATTCACACCGGCCAGCACTACGACGTCGAGATGAACGCCCGCCTGTTCGCCGACCTCGAATTGCCTTCGCCGGACCTGAACCTCGATGTCGGCTCAGGAACGCACGCGGTGCAGACCGCCGAGATCATGCGGCGCTTCGAGCCGGTGCTCGACGAGCTGGTGCCCAGTTGCGTTATCGTCGTCGGCGACGTCAACTCGACGCTCGCCTGCAGCCTGGTCGCGAGCAAGAAGCGCATCCCCGTTGTCCACGTCGAAGCCGGATTGCGGAGCTTCGACCGCAGCATGCCCGAAGAGATCAACCGCGTGTTGACGGACCAGATCGCCGACCGGCTGTATACGACCGAGCGCGTCGCAGCCGAGAACCTCGCCCGCGAGGGCATCGATCGCGAGCGCGTGCGTTTCGTCGGCAATGTGATGATCGATTCGCTGCTGCGCCACCAGCGCCGCGCGATTGCGCCGATCGACACGCTGGCCAGCGCCGGGCAGGCAGGTAATTTCGCCGGCGGCATAGGCGACTTCGGCGTCGTCACCCTGCACCGGCCGTCGAACGTCGATTCGCTCCTTGCGCTGCGCGAGGCGCTTACCATTCTGAAGGACGTCGCATCGCGTTTGCCGCTGATCTGGCCCGTCCACCCGCGAGCGAAGGGCAATATCGAGCGCTTCGGCCTGTCGCCGCTGCTGGCCGGCGCGACGATCACGCTGCTGCCGCCGCAGGGTTATCTCGAAATGCTCGGCCTGATGGGGCAGGCGCGGCTGGTGCTGACCGACTCCGGCGGGATCCAGGAGGAAACGACAGCGCTCGCCGTGGCTTGCCTTACAATGCGCGACAATACCGAGCGTCCGATCACCGTCGAGCAGGGCACCAATACGCTGGTCGGCCGCAACCGCGCGCGCACGCTCGACTGCGTCGACGAGATCCTGAGGAACGGTGGCAAGCGCGGCAGGACGCCGGAATTGTGGGACGGCCATGCCGCCGAGCGGATCGCCGATGACCTGTCGGCGTGGCTGGGACTGTCCGCGCTCGAACGCAAGGTGGTGCACGCATGAATGCGCAAGCTGTCGCGGACGACCCGATCGTCAACGCGCTGACCGTCGATGTCGAGGACTATTTCCAGGTCTCGGCCTTCGCCGCGCACATACCGCGCTCGTCATGGGACAGCCAGCCTTGCCGCGTCGAAGCCAATATCGAACGGATCCTCGGATTGCTCGCCGAGGCCAAGGTCAGCGCGACCTTTTTCACGCTCGGCTGGATCGCCGAGCGCTACCCGGCGCTGGTCCGCCGTCTGGTCGACGGAGGACACGAGCTCGCGAGTCACGGCTACGAGCACCGGCGCGCGAACGAGCAGGGTTACGGCGCCTTTCTGGCCGACATTCGGCTGGCCAAGGCGGTGCTGGAAGACATCGCGGGCCGCGAGGTCAACGGCTACCGGGCGCCGAGCTTTTCGATCGGGCCGGCCAATTTCTGGGCCTTCGACTGCATCGCCGAAGCCGGCTACCGCTACAGCTCGAGCATCTACCCGATACGGCACGACCACTACGGCGCGCCGGATGCGCCGCGCTTTCCCTACCAGGTGCGCGAGACGCTGCTCGAGGTGCCGGTCGCGACGGTTCGGATGCTGAATTCGAACTGGCCGGCTGGCGGCGGCGGGTATTTTCGATTGCTGCCGTATCGGATCTCCAAATGGTCGATCCGCCACGTCAAGGCCGTCGACCGGCGGCCGGCGATGTTCTATTTCCACCCGTGGGAGCTCGATCCGACGCAGCCGCGGGTCAAGGGCCCTGGCGCCAAGGCGCGCTTTCGGCACTATCTGAATCTCGAACGCACCGAGCCGCGTCTGAAGAGTCTCCTCGCCGACTTCCGCTGGGACAGGGTCGATCGCGTCTTCCTGAACGGCGGCACATGATGGAATCGGCGGCCAGCGAAATCGTCCGCATCGGACGTGCGGCCGACCGCGTCAGCGTGCGGCCGTTCGCCGCGGGCGACGCCGCCGCGTGGGAAGAATTCGTCCAGCGCTGTCCCGAAGCGACGTTCTTTCACCGCATCGGCTGGCGGGACATCATCGAGGACGTCTTTCGCCACCGCACCCACTACCTGGTCGCCGAGCGTCCCGGTGCGATCGCCGGCGTGCTGCCCTTGGCCGAGGTCAAGAGTCGCCTGTTCGGCCATGGGCTGGTCTCGCTGCCGTTCGGCGTGTACGGCGGACCGGCGTCGACAGACGCCGAGGCGGGACGCGCGCTGATCGAAGCGGCGTCGGCGCTGGCCGACTCGCTGGACGTCGAGCATCTGGAATTCCGCAGTTGTGCGGCCAAGTGTCCGGACTGGCCGCAGCAGGATCTGTACGTGCGCTTTCGCAAGACGTTGCACGCCGACTCGGAGACCAACCTGCTCGCGGTGCCGCGCAAGCAGCGCGCGATGATACGCAAGGGCATCCGCAACGGGTTGAAGAGCGAAGTCGACCTATCGGTCGACCGCTTTTTCGAGTTGTACGCAGACAACATGCACCGCCACGGCACGCCGCCGTTCGCGAAGCGCTATTTCATGCGTCTCATCGAAGTGTTCGGCGACTGCTGCGAGATCTCGATCGTGACCGGCGCCGGGGGCAAGCCGCTGTCCGGCGTGATGAGCTTCTACTTCCGCGACGAGGTGCTGCCGTATTACGCCGGCGACACTCGCGACGCGCGCGATCTCGCGGCAAACGACTTCAAGTACTGGGACCTGATGCGCCGGGCATGCGAGCGGGGCGTACGCGTCTTCGACTACGGCCGCAGCAAGCGCGGGACCGGTTCGTTCGACTTCAAGAAGAACTGGGGTTTCGAGCCGGAGCCGTTGCACTACGAGTATCGGCTGCGCAAGGGCGCGACGATCCCTCAGAACAATCCGCTCAATCCGAAGTATCGAGCGCTGGTCGCGATCTGGCGGCGGCTGCCGCGTCCGCTCGTCAATGCACTCGGGCCGATGCTGACCCGCAACCTGGGATAGTCATGGGCGACGCTGCACAATGGGTGCGCGGTCTGGTCGGGCGTC
>JBDTNP010000037.1:0-4002 GCA_039933695.1 Betaproteobacteria bacterium
CAGGCCGATCAACAGGTCCGAATGGCCGCCCAGGTACTTGGTGCCCGCATGCAGCGCAACGTCGACGCCGTGGTCGAAGGCGCGAAAGTTAAGCGGCGTAGCCCAGGTATTGTCCAGCAGCGCCAGCGCGCCGTGCGCGTGCGCCACGGCGGCGATCGCCGACACGTCCTGGACCTCGAAGCTCAGCGAGCCCGGCGACTCGAGGAACACGACGCGCGTGTTGGGTCGCATCTCGCGCTCGATGCCGCTCCCGATCAGCGGATCGTAGTAGCTGACCTCGACGCCCAATCGCGTCAGATGGTTGTTGCAGAAACGCCGCGTCGGGCCGTAAACCGAGTCGGTGACCAGCACGTGATCGCCGGCGCTGGTCAGCGCGAGCAAAGGCAAGGTCGTCGCGGCGAGACCCGAAGGCACGGCGAGCGCAGCGTGGCCGCCTTCGAGCGTCGCGACCGCGGCCTGCAGGTCGGTCACCGTCGGCAGGCCGCGCAGGCCATAGTTCAGGCTCTTCGACTGGCCGCGCTGCGACGCCTCGTAATCGGCGACCGAGTCGAACAGGATCGTCGACGCCCGATAGACCGGCGTATTGATCGCGCCCAGATGCCGCGCCGGCTCGCGCCCGAGATGCGCGACTTCGGTCGCCGGTCCTGGCTTGCGCCCGGTTTTGGGTTGCTCGCTCATGCGGCCGAATCGGAGGTCGATCGCAGCGTGGCGGCTGCTTGCCGCGCCTGGTCCTCGGTCGGCTGACGGATGTCGACGACGATCGCGTCCCTGGGTTCTTCGAGCGCGTCGAACTGGCTCTCCAGCAGCGACGCCGGCATATAGTGGCCGCTGCGCGAAGCGAGCCGCGACGCGATCGTCGCGGTGTCGCCCTTCAGATAGACGATGCGGACCTCGTCGACCGCGCCCCCGCCGCGGCGCAACCTGTCGCGGTACGCTTCCTTCAGCGCAGAACACGCGATCACCGCCCCGCGTCCGCGTGCAGCACATTCGTGCATCGCCGCGACGATCGCGTCGAGCCATGGCCAGCGATCGTCGTCGGTCAATGCGACGCCGTTGGCCATCTTGGCGACGTTCGCTTCCGGATGAAAATCGTCGGCGTCGAGGAATTCATGGTCCAGCTCGCGGGCAAGCGCGCGCCCTACCGTCGTCTTGCCGCAGCCGCAGACTCCCATCACGATCACCATCATCGAGCGCTTGCCTCGCCGTCAATCGTTGGACATGATCTTGTGGCCGCCGAAACCCTTGCGCATCATCGCCAGCAGCTTGTCGCCATAATCCCCCTTGCCCTGGCTCGAAAGCCGCATCATCAGCGCCAGCGACAGCACCGGCGCAGGGATACCCTGCTCGATCGCCTCGACCGCGGTCCAGCGGCCTTCGCCCGAATCGGCGACGATCGGCGCCACGGTTTCGAGCGCGGAATCGTGCTGCAGGAACTCCGCGGTGAGATCGAGCAGCCACGAGCGCACGACGCTGCCATGCCGCCACATTTCGGCGATCGCGGCGACGTCGAGCTCGAACTCCGGCTTGCCCTTCAGCAGCGAGAATCCCTCGGCAAATGCTTGCATCATGCCGTACTCGATGCCGTTATGAATCATCTTGACGAAATGTCCGGAGCCGCTCGGGCCGCAATGCAGCCAGCCGCGATCGGGCGCCGGTGCGAGGATCTTGACCAGCGGCTCGATCTCGCGCGCCGCCGCCGGCGAGCCGCCGAACATCAGCGCATAGCCGTTCTCCAGGCCCCAGACGCCGCCAGAGACGCCGCAGTCGATAAAGCGGATGCCGTAACTCGCGAGCTCGACGGCGCGCCGCATCGAGTCCTTGTAGAACGCATTTCCGCCGTCGACGATGATGTCTTCGGAATGAAGCCGCGGCGCGAGCTCGGCGATAACGGCCTCGGTGCCCTTGCCGGCCGGGACCATCAGCCAGACCACGCGCGGCGACGGCAGCGCGTGCACCAATTCCTCGAGGTTGTCGGCCGCGTTGCAGGAGTCGATCGCCGCGAAGGCGTCGCGCGCGTCGGGGGCCGGGTCGAACCCGGTCACCGCGACCCCGCCCGAGGCGAGCCGGCGTCCCATGTTGGCGCCCATGCGCCCCAGCCCCACCATCCCGATATGCAAAGACATGTCGCGGTTCCTTCAGCGCCTTCAGACGCCCTGTTCGCACAATACCGAAGCGCGCCGTCGCGCGCTATGTCGACGGCGTCCGTGCGGCCCTCGCGCCGGCCGCAAGCACAGCGCCGACGATGAGGACCGCGCCGAACATCGTGCGCGCGTCCGGTACCTCGTCCAGCAGCATGGCGGCGAGCGCGATGCCGTAGACAGGCTCCAGCGCCGCGACCACGCTGGCCGTGTGGGCGCTCAGCACGCGCATGCTGCGAATGAACAAGGTGTGCGCAAGCGCCGTGCAGACGACACCCAGCACCAAAAGCAGCGCGAATTCGCGCGCGTCGGGCCGCACCGGCGAGATCGCGAGCGCCGGCGCCAGGCACGCGGCAGCGCAGACATTCTGCCAGAAGGCGATCGCCGCGGGCGCGCGGCGCGCCGCGAGCGCGCGGTTGCTCACCGCGAGCAGCGCGAACGAAAAGCCCGAGAGCACGCCCCACGCCAGGCCCTGCACGACGCGATTGGCGATGCGGGGCTCGGGCACCAATACCAGCAATCCCGCGATGACCAGGCCGGCGATCGCCCAATCGGCGCCACGGGCACGCGCTTGCAACAGCGCGAGCTCGAGCAGCAGAACGAACAGCGGAAAGCTCGCAAAGCCCAGCAGTCCGGTCGCGACATTGGCGATCTGTATCGCCTTGAAGAACGCGAACCAGTGGACGGCCAGCACCGCGCCGTTGACCGCCATGCGCCAGTCGAACCTGCGGCGCGCGGCCGGCGCCCTCCAAAGCAGCATCCCGAGCACGGCGGCGGCGACGGCGGTCCGGCCGAAGACGATCGTCTCCGCCGGCAGGTCGATCCATTTGCCGAACAGGCCGGCGAGGCCGAACAGGAGCACGGCAGCGTGCAGCGACGCCAGCGCGGAAACGCGCCCGGCGCCGGCATCGACTCCGGCGGGCTGCTCGGTCATCGCAAGCGAATGGTCGGCGGAAGGTCAGCACTGTAGCAGCTGCCACGGGGCGAATCGCGCCTTCTCCTCGCATAGGCTTTATGAGTCGCGGCAGGTTACAATCAATATCGCTCGCGCGCACACGTGCGGCGCCTTCAACGCGACCATACGCCAGCAATACCCGAGGAACACGATGCCGCAGAACATCGCTCCGAGCCAGGTCCTGGACGCCGTGCGCGCAAGCCCCGGCAATCGCGTCAAGGTCGCGGTGTCCGACATCGACGGCGTGCTGCGCGGAAAGTATCTGCACAAGGACAAGTTCTTTTCCGCAGTCGAAGGCGGCTTCGGTTTTTGCGACGTCGTCTTCGGCTGGGATATGGCCGATCAATGCTACGACAACACGACGTTGACCGGTTGGCACAAGGGTTTTCCCGACGCGGTGGCCCGGATCGATCTGGGGACGCTGCGCCACGTCCCCTGGGACGACGACGTGCCGTTTTTTCTCGGCGACTTCGTCGCGCAGAAAAACGGCAAGGAGGTGCCGCATGCGGTCTGTCCACGCCAGCTGCTCAAGCGCGTGCTCAAGCGCGCCGAGAAGCTCGGCGTCGTTCCGATGTGCGGCATGGAGTTCGAATGGTTCAACTTCGCCGAGACGCCGCAATCGTGGGCCGACAAGGGCTATGTGCGGCCGCAGACGATCACGCCGGGCATGTTCGGCTATTCGCTGCTGCGGGCCAACCAGAACCGCGATTTCTTCAAGGCGCTGATGGTCGAGATGGGCGCTTTCGATATCCCGATCGAAGGCTTGCACACCGAGACCGGTCCCGGCGTCTACGAAGTGGCGATCATGTTCTCCGAGGCGCTCGAAGCCGCTGACCGCGCGATATTGTTCAAGACCGGCGCCAAGGAGATCGGCGCGCGCTTCGGCATCATGCCGAGCTTCATGGCCAA
>JBDTNP010000038.1:0-8600 GCA_039933695.1 Betaproteobacteria bacterium
ACCGGCAGCCCCGGCGATGCGGTGCGCGTCGCCGAAGAGCTGGTTTCGCGCGAAAAGGTCGACGTCCTGATGGGGACGTTCTCATCGGCCGTCGGCCTGGCGATCGCCGATTTCGCCAAGCAGCGGCAGCGGCTGTTCCTCGCATCGGAGCCGCTGACCGACAAGATCGTCTGGGACAACGGCAACAAGTACACGTTCCGCCTTCGACCGTCGACTTACATGCAGACGGCGATGCTGGTCCCGGAAGCGGCCAAGCTCGGCAAGCGGCGCTGGGCGATCGTCTATCCCGACTACGAGTACGGCAAGTCGGCCACCGAGGCGTTCAAGAAGCAGATGATCGCGCGCCAGGGCTCGGGCATCGAATTCGTCGAATTCGCAGCGCCCCTGGGCAAGATCGACGCAGGACCGGTCGTGCAGGCGATGATAGACGCCAAGCCGGACGGCATCTTTTCGTCGCTGTTCGCCGGCGACCTCGCCAAGTTCGTGCGGGAGGGCGAGCTGCGCGGCCTGTTCAAGGACCGGCCGGTGGTCGATCTGCTCGGCGGCGAGCCCGAGTATCTCGACCCGCTGAAGGACGAGGCCCCGGTCGGCTGGTACGTCACCGGTTATCCGTGGTATGCGATCGACACGCCTGTGCACCGTCGCTTTCTCGACGCATATCGCGCCAAGTTCAACGACTATCCGCGCCAGGGATCGGTCGTCGGGTACAGCGTGGTCATGAGCGCGGCGGCGGCGATCCGCAAGGCAAAGTCCACCGACAATGCCAAGCTGATCGCCGCGATGGCCGGGCTGGTTGTCGAAACGCCATTCGGCACGATCCGCTATCGCGCGATCGATCATCAGTCCACGATGGGCGCCTATGTGGGAAGACTCGCGATCAAGGATGGCAAGGGCGTGATGGTCGATGCGAGATATGCAGATGGCGCCGACTATCTGCCATCGGACGACTGGGTGCGCGCACACCGCCCGGCCAATTGACGCCGCACGTCGTTCCTGACTCTCTCCGCGCTCCTCGTTCAACTGTTCAACGGCCTGGCCGGCGCGTCGTCGCTGTTCCTGGTCGCCGCCGGACTGTCGCTGATCTTCGGCGTCACGCGCGTCGTCAACTTTGCGCATGGCTCGCTGATGATGCTCGGCGCGTATCTCGCCTATAGCCTGATCGGGCGCTTCGGCTCCGGACCGCTCGGCTACTGGGGCGGGGTGCTGCTGGCGGCACTCGCGGTTGGCGTGCTGGGCGTACTGATCGAGCGAACGCTGCTGCGGCGCCTCTACGGTGCGCCCGAATTGCTGCAGCTGATCGCGACTTTCGGCGTCGTCCTGCTGGTCAAGGATGCGGCGCTGGCAGTCTGGGGCGCCGAGGACCTGCTGGGGCCCCGTGCGCCCGGACTTGCTGGCGCGATCACGATCTTCGGCCAGCCGGTGCCGCAATACGATCTGTTGCTGATCGTCCTCGCGCCGGTTGTGCTGACGGTACTGTCCCTGGCTCTCTCGCGTACGCGCTGGGGCCTGCTGGTTCGCGCCGCGACCGAGGATCGCGAAATGACCGCGACGCTTGGCGTCAATCCGTCGTGGCTTTTTTCCGGCGTGTTCTTCGTCGGAGCGCTGCTCGCGGGACTCGCCGGCGCGCTGCAGCTGCCGCGCGAGCCGGCGAATCTGAACATGGATCTGACGATCATCGCCGACGTCTTCGTCGTGACCGTCATCGGCGGCCTCGGCAGCATTCGCGGGGCATTCGTCGCGGCGCTGATCATCGGCGCCGTCAGGGCACTCTGCATCGGCATCGGCGACGTCACGCTGCTCGGCTCGGTCGTATCGTTCGCGAAATTGACGCTGGTCGCGGAGTTTGTCGTGATGGCGGTCGTGCTGATCGCGCGGCCGTGGGGCCTGTACGGCCAGCCGCCAGCTCCGTCGGCTATCGCCGAGCAGCGCGATCTGCAACTTGCGCCCGGATGGCGCTTCACGCTGGCCGCGGCCGTACTGCTCGCCGTGCTGGCTGCCGCGCCGCTCGTCGTCGACGAGTACGCGCTGGTGCTCGGCGCCGACATGCTGATATTCGCGCTGTTCGCGGTCAGCCTGCATTTCATCATGGGGCCAGGCGGCATGGCCTCGTTCGGCCACGCCGCGTACTTCGGGCTAGGCGCCTATGCCGCGGCGCTGGCGGCACGGGCGGTCCCGATGGAGGTCGCGCTGATCGCGGCGCCGCTGGCGGCAGGTATCGGCGCGCTGGTCTTCGGCTGGTTCTGCGTGCGCCTCTCGGGCGTCTATCTGGCGATGCTGACGCTCGCCTTCGCCCAGATCACCTGGGCCACCATCTACCAGTGGGACGCGCTGACCGGCGGCAGCAACGGTCTGGTCGGAGTCTGGCCTGCGCCCTGGGTGTCGTCGCGCGCCGCCTACTACTGGCTGACGCTCGCCCTCGCCAGCGGCGCAATCGCTCTGTTGTGGCGCATCGTATTCGCGCCGTTCGGTTACGCGCTGCGCGCATCGCGCGATTCACCGCGACGCGCAGCCGCGATCGGCGTCGACGTGCGCACCGTGCGCTGGGCGGGATTCGTGCTCGCGGGTCTCGCTGCCGGACTGGCCGGTTCGCTGTACGCGTTTTCCAAGGGCAGCATTTCTCCCGAGTCCTTGTCGATACCGCGCTCGGTCGATGGACTGGTGATGGTACTGCTG
This sequence comes from Betaproteobacteria bacterium, assembly GCA_039933695.1. Lineage (GTDB taxonomy): Bacteria > Pseudomonadota > Gammaproteobacteria > Burkholderiales > Casimicrobiaceae > PALSA-1003. Next base: position 2,674 of record JBDTNP010000038.1, read on the forward strand.
GGAGGACTGCAAACCTTGTTCGGACCGGTCGCCGGCGCGGCCTTACTGGTATGGCTGCAGGACACGCTGGCGCGACACACCGAGTACTGGCGCGCGATGCTCGGCGCGGCGATCCTGATGCTGGTGCTGCTCTTTCCGCAAGGCATCGTCGGCGCCCTGGCCGGCGCTGCGCGCGGCCTGCGGCGACACCGGGCCGGCATCGGTGCCGCCGCATGATGAACGAGCCGTTGCTTTCGATCCGCGGGATCGCCAAGGCGTTCGGCGGCGTGCAGGCGCTCGCCGGCGTCAGTTTCGACTTAGCTGGCGGCGAGCGCGTCGCCGTCATCGGTCCCAACGGCGCCGGCAAAACTACCTTGTTCAACATCCTCGACGGCCAGCTGGCGCCCGATCGCGGCAGCGCTTCCCTGGCGGGACGGCCTTTGATCGGCCTCTCGTCTCAGACGATTGCACGCATGGGCGTCGGCCGCACGTTCCAGGTGACGGCGACGTTCGCGTCGATGACCGTGCGCGAAAACGTCCAGCTCGCCCTGCTCGCGCAGCGCGGCGGGGCGTACGCTCTGCTGTCGCGGCTCGAAGCACATGGCGCCGCGGAAGCGGAAACGCTGCTCGAGCGGGTCGGAATCGGCGCGCTGGCTGAACGCGCCGCGGCAACGCTCGCCTATGGCGACCTGAAACGCCTCGAGCTCGCGATCGCACTGGCCGATGCGCCGCGGCTCCTGCTGATGGACGAGCCGACCGCGGGCCTGGCACCGCCCGAGCGCGCGCGCCTGATGCGGCAGGTTTCCGATCTCGCGCGCACTTCCGGAGCCGCACTGCTTTTCACCGAGCACGACATGGACGTCGTGTTCGCCCACGCCGACCGCATCGTCGTGCTCAACCGCGGCCGCCTGATCGCCGCGGGCTCACCGTCGGAAGTACGCGCCAATCGCGAGGTGCGCGCCGTTTATCTGGGCGGCGCCACCGGCCCGGAGCGTGGCGATGCTTGAAGTGCGCGGCCTCGAGGCCGGCTACGGCAGGGCGACGATATTGTTCGACGTTTCATTGCATATTGCCGATGGCGAAGCAGTCGCGCTGCTCGGACGCAACGGCGCGGGCAAATCGACGACGTTGAAGGCAATCGCCGGTTGGCTGAAGCCGAGCCGCGGCGATATCCGTTTTGATGGCCGACGCATCGATGGCGCTCCTTCGTACCGCATCGCTCGGGCAGGCCTGGGCTTCGTTCCCGAAGGGCGACGCATCTTCAGCGACTTGACGGTCGCGCAAAACCTCGAGGTGGGACGCCGCGACACGCACGCGGGCACGCCGTGGACGCCGCAACGTCTGTTCCTGCTGTTTCCCGCCCTCGCCGACTTGCGCGACCGCCGCGGCGGCGAGATCTCCGGAGGCGAGCAGCAGATGCTGGCGATCGCACGCACGCTGATGGGGAACCCGACGCTGCTGCTGCTCGACGAGCCGGGCGAAGGGCTCGCCCCCTTGATCGTCGCGCAACTCGCCGAAGCCTTGCGCGAGTTCAAGCGTGCCGGCCTGTCGATATTGCTGGCCGAGCAAAGCCTGGTGCTCGCCGCCGCCGTCGCCGACCGCGCCTGCGTGCTCGAAAGCGGGCAGGTCCGGTTCGCCGGACCTTATGCCGAATTCGCCCGCGACGCTAAAGCGCGTGCCGAATATCTCGGTCTCGAATAAGCCGGAGCGGGCCTTGTGCCAGATTCAGAATTTGAACAGATCCCTCAAGTCCCCGATCGCCGGACGGCTCCAGACCGCGGGATTGGCCTGCAGCCGTTTCACCAGGGCCTCGACAAAGCGCTCGAATGCATACACCGTCGAGTACGCCGGATGCCCGGACAGATTGGCGACGGTCTCGCCGGGCGGCGGCTCGTAGGTTGCGAAAAGATTATCGAAGCTGATGTTTTCGCCGACGACGACGATCAGGTGTTCGATCGGCGTCGTGGTCGTGCGCGAAGGCTCGATCGTTTGTGCGCCGAGCGCGGATGCCAGGAGCCCACAGGCGAGCGCAATCTCCGCCTTGCATGAAATCATTGCGACATCGGCTAATCGTCGCACGCGGCCTCGTCCACCCTCAGCGCCGGTCCAGCCGGTAGATGCGCGACTCGCCATAACCCTTGGCCAGCGCCATCCGTCCGATGTATTCGAGCGAGAATTCATCGCGTCCCGTCGCAGCCAGCGTGGCGGCGAATGCCTCGCTGGCGTACACCATCCCCGGTGGCGTGACCGGCTCGATGCGCGCGGCTTTGGTGACGCTCGAGCCGAAATAGTTGTCGCGGCCGATGATCGGATCGAAGCCGCAGAATACCGGCCCCGCGTGCAGCGCGATCCGGATCGGGCTGGCCTCCGACAAGCCGAGCGCGGCCCAGTCGACCTCGAGCATGTTCTCGAGAAAGGACAGCGCGAACGCGGCGCCGCTGCGCGGGGCGTCGAACACAACGTACAAGGCATCGCCCCAGGTGCTGGCCAGAAGCGGCTTGACCGGCGAGGCCGCGATCTGCCCGGCCGCAATCTTCCAGAAGCTTTCCTGGAAGAACGGCGCCACCGCGTCGTGCACGCGGCTGAACCCGGCGAAGTCGGCGAACAGCAAGGTCTTGAGCGAGCGCTGCGGTCGCTTGGCCCCGGTCGGCGCCGAATGGCCGGCAGGCGGGTGCGGCAACCCAGGCGTCGCTCCAGCCGGGTGCTGCGCGACAGGCATGACTGCCGGTCCGGCGAGCGCCGCGTTGGCCCGCATCGTGGCCAGGTCCAACACCAACGGCGGCCCGACGTGGCTCGTCCACCGGTCGAACGAGGACTGTGTGCCGCCGACCCTCCCCGGCGATGCGGCGTCGATCAGGCAATACAACGAGGGAATCGTTTGCAGCTGCGCCCCGCGCAGTATCGAGAGTCCCTCGAGCAGCATCGCCGCCTGGTCGAACAGGACGTCATCGCCCAGATAAGGCTCATCGGTCGCCATGATCACGCGGGTCGCGCGCAAAAGCGCCGCGTCGAACCGCTCGGTCCAGTCGCCCCCGCCAACCGCCACGCTGGTGTGCACGAAGTCGCCGCGGTCGAACGGCAGAACGACGTTGACTTCGGCGCCGGCCTCGAGCGCAGCTTCGATGAAAATCAGATCGGCGCCGCACGCCGCCGACGTGTAGACGATCGGCGTATTCAGCCGCGCGACGTGGTCACGGACCGCCGCCCGGACGGCAGGGACCAGCGCCGCCGGGAACCGCGGCAACGCCCGGTCGGGCGCGTCGATCATGTGGCCGGCGAACGCGACGATGTCGGGCGCGGGCAGCTGCCGCAATGCGTCGGTCGCTTGCGGAACCACGCGCGCGAGCAGCTGCAGCTGCCGCCGCATCGTGGCCACGCTCCCCGCATCGCCGGCGCTTTGCGCGTAGGCCGACGCATAGCTTTGCGCAGCCCGATCGAATTGGCCGAGGACCAGCTGCGCCTCGCCCAGCGTGGCATCGTCCCACAACGTGCGCCGGCTCGGCAGCCCGGTCAGCCGTGCGACTATCTGCTGCGCCAGCGTCAACGCCGCCGGACGGTCGCCGAGCAGCAACGAGAGCGTGGCCGCGTTGATGCCGGGATAGACGTCATGCTCCAGCGCGTAGGCGGCCAGATACTCCTGCCGAGCTCGCTCGGCCATCGTCCTTCCTTCCGGCTTGTCGGGCGCGCGCTGATAGGCGTCTTTCCACAGGCGCCCGCGCAGGCTCAGGATGTCGGCCAGATGCTCTTGTCCGTTGCCGGCGGCCGCCTCCGCCTGATCCAGCAACGCATGCGCGCGCTTCGAGGCGCCTGACCGCGCGTGCGCCAGAGCGCCCAAGTAGAGCAGCATTGCGTTCGCCGGATGTTTCGGAATCTCTTCGTGGAAAAGATCGCAGGCGTCCCACGGAGCTCCCTGTTCGAGGTGCTTGCGGATGCGCGCGCACGCTCGAACGGCCGCATCGCCGGACGGCGTCGAGGCTGGGCCGGGAGTTGGGTTCTCCATGCAGGGCCGGAACGAACCGCTAGTGCCGCGCCTTTTGTTCCTCTGCGATTTGGCCGCGCAGGAACGCGATACTGAGCTGGCGGCGCATAGGCGGCGGGAGGCCATCGATAATTGCGGCCGCCTGGGTCAATTGCGCCGTCTTCTTTCCTGGCGCGGCCAGTGCAGAGACGTAGAGCGCCCGGGCGAATTCGACACGCTGGCTGAGGTCGTCGTTGTCCTTGCGCTCATAAAGCCCTCGATGCAGCTTCAGGACCGGTTCCATGATCTGCTGCGCTTCGGCATATCTCTGGAGTCTCGCCGCAATAAGCGCGGCAAGCATCAACTGGACATCTGCGTCGCGCTCCTCCGAGAGGGTGCGCGTCGGGATCGTGCGCCGGATCGCGAGGGCCTTCTCGATCTCCGCATCCGCTGCGGCGTAGTCGCCCAGCCGATACGAAGCTTCGGCCGCGGTTCGATACGCAACCTCCAGCGAACGGTTCCTCCGCAGATCTTGCTCGGGAGTGATGTTCAAGATCTGCTCGAGACGGCGCACCGACGCACGGGCCTCCTTGCGCAGCGTCTCGTAGTCGCGAGCCGCGAAAGCCGGCCCGTAGGCGCCATAGCCAAATCCGGTCGTCGGGTAGCCGTAGTAGCCGAGGAACTCGGGCAGGTACGCGCGCCCGAACGAATTCGGGGGAAGTCCGCGCACCGCCATTTCCGTTAACCGGCGGTTGGCCGCAATCGTGGCCTCCGCCGCACGTCCGTTGCCGGAATCGGCTTCGATCATCGCAAGGTAGCCCGCGGCGAGCGACAGCGTGGCCCCGATCATCGCGGATTCCTTCACCTGTCGCTCTACCGCCAGTCCCTCGCGCCACTGTTCCTGGGCTCCGGCAACATCCCCCAAACCCAGTGACCAGAATCCCGCTCCCAGACGGGCGCTTACGAGGTTGTTCCACGCGATCTGGTTGCTCGGGTCGAGGACGACCATCGCTTCCCAGTCGCGCGCTTCCTGTTGACTCAATGCCAGGGCCTTGCGAAGGTGCAGATCGAATCCTTCGGTGGCGGACAGGCTTTCGCCCATCAGGGCGCGCGCGCGCAGCGCCGACATATGCCCCGGACGCTTTTCGAGTACCTGTGCCGTGACTTTTACCGCGTCGTTGCCGATTTCTCTCACCCTGTCAAAACGACCCAACGTTTGCAGCGCCGCCATCTGCCAGGCCGATGCTTCCGCGTACGCGACGGCCGAGGGCATGTCGTCGAGCTTGAGGTTGTCGATGCTGCGGTAGACTCTGCGCGCTTCCTCCAGCGTCGCAACCGATGCCTCCTCCTCTTCCGTATTGGCCTGGGAGAAGCCGAGGTAGGTCAGCGCGAGCCCATAGGCTCGCCGAAGCGGGATCGAAGGGTTCGGCGCCGTCATCAGTGGTTTCAGCACGTCGACGGCTTGGACCGCCAACGTGCGCTCGTCGGTCCGATTGTTCTGGCTTCCGGCAACCCGCGCCTGGGACGTCAAGCCCAAGCCCAGCCCGATGGTTGTCGGCTCCGACTGGTCACCGCCCTTGCGCAGCCTCGCCAGAACATCGACAGCCTCCGATAGCGCCTTGCCGCTTTCATCGAGCTTCGACTGCTGGCGCAGCGCGGCCCCGTATCGAACAAGCGCCAGAGCCCGGTTGCGGTCGGTCTCGGCCGTGCGCAACTCCGGTGGGAGCCCCGCGTAGTAGTCGATCGCGCGCTTTGACAATGCGGCGACGATGTCGAGCCGGCCGACCGGCTCGAGCTCGAGATAGAAATCGTCCAGTAGGTAGACGATCAGCTTCTCGGCCTCCCCGCGCGCCATCTGCGCCATCTGGCGGGTCTGCCGCGCCTTCAATTCCGCGTCCTGCGCGCGCTTCATGCTGAGGTAGCCGAAAACGGCGCTCCCCAATGCGCCGATCGCAAGCACGACGCAAACCGCGGCGACCTGGCGCGCGCG
>JBDTNP010000039.1:0-4017 GCA_039933695.1 Betaproteobacteria bacterium
GACGCGACGGTCAACCAGGCCGTTCTCGCCATCATCGCGCACCGGCTTCGGCACGATAAGAATCCCTGCTCGAATACACAAAGATCGGGCGGGCACCTTAAGTGTCGGTATTCTATTGCGGCTGAGATGGTTCACCCGGCATTTATCCAATGCGCATCGCCGTGATCCACGACTGGCTCGACACCTGGGGCGGCGGCGAGAACGTGCTCGCCGCGCTGGTCGCGCTCTATCCGGAGGCCGAATTGTTCGCGCTGGTCGATTTTATCTCCGATGCGCATCGCGCAAGGCTCGGACGCAAGCCGATCCGCACCTCGTTCATCCAGCGGCTTCCGTTTGCGCGGCGGCACTTCCGGAAGTATTTTGCCCTGATGCCCCGGGCGGTCGAACAATTCGACTTGTCGCCGTATGACCTGGTGATCTCCAGCTCGCACTCGGTCGCCAAAGGCGTTCGCACCGGCCCGGGCCAGCTGCACATCTGCCTTTGCTATTCGCCGGCGCGCTATGCCTGGGATCTGCAGCCGCAATATCTGGCGCAGACGGGGCTCGACCGGGGAGCGCTCGGCTGGCTCGCGCGGCTACAGCTGGCGCGATTCCGCCGCTGGGATTTGCGTGCCTCCGCCCGCGTCGACCGCTTTGTCGCGATCTCCGAATACATTGCCCAGCGCATACGCAACTGCTACCGCCGCGACGCCGATGTCATCTATCCGCCGGTCGACGTTCCTGCGGTCCACGTTGACGGCTCGGCGCGGGAATCGTTCTATCTCACCGTGTCGCGCCTCGTGCCTTACAAGCGGGTCGATCTGCTGGTGCAGGCCTTCGGCGCGATGCCGGCACGACAATTGGTCGTGGCCGGCGACGGGCCCGAGATGAAAAAGCTGGCCAGGCTCGCCGCTCCCAACGTGCAGCTCCTCGGCGGTGTCGATGACGCGCGCCGTGATCAGCTGTTGCGCACGGCCAAAGCATTCGTCTTCGCTGCCGAAGAGGACTTCGGCATCGCGCCGCTCGAGGCGCAGGCCCAAGGGACGCCGGTGATCGCATTCGGCCGAGGCGGCAGTGCCGAAACCATACGCGGCCTCGATGCGATGGCGCCAACCGGCGTGCTGTTTGCCGAACAGACGACCGCTTCGATCGCGGCCGCGATCGCGCAATTCGAAGCGTCGGCACAGCGCATCACCGCCGCGGCCTGCCGCGCCAATGCCGAACGGTTTTCGCGCCAGACGTTTAACCAGCGCTTCTCGGCTTATGTGACCGATGCTCTCGCGCAGCATCGGGCGCGGCCGCGGGGTTGAGTCACACGATGTTCGCTCCGCGCAATCTTCTCAAGAGCAACGCCACGACGTTCGATCGACTGCTGCGCATCGTCGACCCGCTGGTCATCGTCATTGTCGGCTGGCTTACCCATCTGATCTACCTCGGCAGCGCCGTCATGCCGGCCAATTACTGGGTCGCGCTGCTCGGCTCGGCGCTGCTCTGCGTCGTCGTGTTCCCCGCGACCGGGCTGTATCGGCCGAAGCGTGGCGCGAGCCTCGCCGATGACCTGCGCGCGCTCACCTATGGCTGGGCGGCCGTCGTCGCGCTCGGAATTTCGGTCGCGTTCCTCACCAAGACCAGCGACACTTATTCGCGCGTCTGGGTCGCCTCGTCGGCGACGGCAGGCCTGCTCGTGCACGCCGCGATGCGCGTCGCCTTGCGGCTGGCGCTGCGCTGGCTGCGCCGGCGCGGCTATAACCTGCGCCACGTCTGCATCGTCGGCGCCGGCGAGCTTGCCCGCGAAGTCGTCGCGCGGCTGCGCGAGGCGCCGTGGAGCGGGCTCGTCGTGCGCGCGCTCTACGACGACGCGCCCGCGCTTGCCGGCGCGTCGATCGAAGGCGTGCCGGTGCGCGGTCCGATCGCCCAGCTCGGCCCGGATCTCGAAGCCGGCGGTATCGACCAGGTATGGATCGCGCTGCCCTTGCGCGACGAGGACCAGATCCGCCGCGTGGCCACTGAGCTGCGCGGCCATTCGGTCCAGATACGCTACGTGCCCGACATTTTCGGCTTCGAATTGCTTCGACACAGCTTCTCGGAAATCGCCGGCATGCCGGTCATCGGGCTCAGCGACACGCCGATGGAAGGCACCGCCCGCATGCTGAAGGCCGTCGAGGACTACGCGCTCGGCGCACTTCTGCTGCTGCTCGCGTCGCCGCTGTTTGTCATCATCCCCCTGGCCATCGTCGCCGCGTCCGGCGGGCCGGTCTTCTACCGCCAGACGCGGGTCACGTCGAACGGCCGCCAGTTCACGATGCTCAAGTTCCGTACGCTGCCGGTCAACGCCGAAACGCAAAGCGGCCCGGTCTGGTCGGGCCCGGAGACGACCCGGGGCCCCAGCCTCGGCCGTACGCTGCGCCGCTACAGCCTCGACGAGCTGCCGCAATTGATCAACGTGCTCTCCGGCGACATGTCGCTGGTGGGCCCCAGGCCGGAGCGGCCGGAGTTCATCGCGCAGTTCCGCAAGGACGTGCCCGGATACATGCAAAAACACCTGGTCAAGGCCGGCATCACCGGATGGGCGCAGGTCAACGATCTGCGCGGAAGCAGCGACCTTCCCAAGCGGATACAATACGACCTGTATTACATCGACAACTGGTCGTTGTGGTTCGATCTGCGAATTCTTGCGTTGACCGTCATGCACATCTTCCGCAGCCGCAACGCCTACTAGGGCCTGTTCTCGCCGCTTGACCTCTCCCGCCGCCGAGCCGGCTCCGCAGACGATCGCCGCGCCGGCAGCGCTGCCTGCTGCGCCCGCGCGAGCGATGCTGGTCGGAGCCTCGCTTTTCGCCGTCAGCGCGTTGCTGTGCATCGTCGGCTACCTGGCCGTGTCGGTACCCGGCAACTGGTTCGGCGGTTTGCCGACCTTGCGCTGGACGGCGGCCGAGTTCGCTGTGACGCAAGGCAGCGGACAGGCGGGCGCCGATGGCCTTCACATCAGCGCCACCGGTGCGCAAGGCATCGCCATCGTCTCGATCCAGACCTCGTTCCGGTCGGCCGGATATGCGGCAGTCGCGTGGGACACGGCCGATGTCCCCGACAACGTCGCCGCAGCGCTGGTCTGGCGCAACGATTACGAACCCGGGCGCCGTTTCACCCGGCCGCTGACCGTCGAGGCCAGGCGCTTGCTTCCGATCACGCTTGCCGACGATCCCAACTGGATCGGCAGGATTAACGGTCTCGCCCTGATCGTCCGCGGCGATCTGTCGCAACCGATGCTGATCCGAGGCGTCGAGGCCAAGCCGATGACCGCCGCGCAGATCCTGAACGATCGCGTCCGCGAATGGCTGGCTTTCGAGCCATGGAGCGGCGGCTCGATCAACAGCCGCAACGGCGGGGCCGACGCGCAGGATCTGCCTTTGCCTTTTGCGCTGGCGGCGATCGTCGGTCTGGCGTTGATCATTTACGCCATCCTGACGCGGTGGCTCCCGCAAGCGGTCGGTCCGTTCCGGCCGCTGATTGCCGGGGGCCTGTTCGTTTGCGCGTGGTTCCTTCTCGATGTCCCGTGGCAATGGAACCTGATGCGCGAGGCGCATGCGACCTTCCGGCAATACGGCGGCAAGCCATGGCGTGAGCGCCATCTCGCCGCCGAGGATGGCGCCTTGTTCGCGTTCATCGAAAAGGCACGGGCGAAGCTTCCGCCGCCACCGGTGCGCGTATTCATGGCCGCCGACGCGCTGTATTTTCGAGATCGCGGCGCCTACCACCTGTATCCGTACAACGTCTACTTCGATCCGTACCGGAACACGATGCCCGACGCGGCAAAGCTGCGCGGCGGCGACTATCTGGTCGTATTCAGGCGCAAAGGCGTGCAGTTCGATCCGGCGCAGAAGAAGCTGCGCTGGGACGGCGGCCAGCCGCTGGACGCCGAGATTTTGTTCGCCGAAGGCGGCGGCGCCGTGTTCGCTATCCATTAAATGGAATACCTGTCGCTTACCGCCGGGCTGATGCTGCCGTGGCTGCTGGGTCTCGCGCTGCTTGCGGCGATCG
>JBDTNP010000040.1:0-4277 GCA_039933695.1 Betaproteobacteria bacterium
AGAGGATGACGTACTTGATCGAGCTCGCCTCGAAATCGGCGCAGGTGCACGAGGGCGCCGGCGCGCGCGCCACATTGGGCATGTCGGCGCGGCCGAGCGCCGCCTCGATGACGTCGATCACCCGGCTCGGCGGCCATTCGTAGCCGACGTTGATGTCGACCGGCCGCCGCCACGGGATGCGCAGATCGCCGCGTCGCGCCAGCACGTGGACGCGATTCTTGACCAGGGCGGAATTCGGAATGATCAACGTTTCGCCGCTGTTGGTCGCCAGCGACGTATAGCGCCAGCGTATGCCGACGACCTGGCCCATCGCATCGTCGACGCGAACCCAGTCGCCGATCCGATAGGTGTTGTCGAGCTGCAGTGCGAGCCCGCCCCAGAGGTTGGCCAGCGTTTCGCGCAGCGATAGCGCGATGCCGCCGGTAAGGATTGCCGACGTCGTGACAATGCCCGCCAGATTGACGCCGAGCACGTCCATCCGGTAGATCGCCCAGACGATCAGGGACAGGGCAAACAGGACATCGGCGAGAATGCGCGGCAGCGTCATCTGCGCCAGCATTCCCTGGAAAACGAAGACCAGCAGAATGCGGATGAAGCCTATCGTCGCGATGACCAGCAGACCCTCGCGCAGCGCGACGCCCGCTTTGGTTCCTTCGAGCCCGGCGCCGAACCGCGCCAGCGCCGAAAGACCGGCGACGGCGATGGCCAGTATGCTCAGCATCGGGATCAGGCCCGGCCGGGTATCCGGCTTCCAGCGCATCATCACCAGCGCCAGGAGTCCGCCGGCAGCGGCGAAGAGCAGCGCTTCGTGAAGCGTTGCGGCGATGTTCATTGTGGCAATCGTTTTTTTGCCCGGGCCGCCCCGGCGTCGCGTGATTATAGAGCCCTACGACAGGCCGCGCGCGCGTCATCCAGAAACGCATCAGCACCCGGAATCGCCATTCGGCGCCCCGGTACTCTAGAATGACGCCGCCCATGCCCCCGCCACGCACCGGCGGCCAGATTCTGGTCGCCAACCTTCTTGCCCAGGGCGCCGATCTGGCTTTTTGCGTTCCCGGCGAAAGCTATCTGCCGGTGCTCGACGCCTTGTACGATGTGCGCGACCGCCTGCGCCTGATCGTGTGCAGGCAGGAAGGCGGCGCTGCGTACATGGCCGAGGCGTACGGCAAGCTGACCGGCAGGCCCGGCATCGCGCTGGTGACGCGCGGACCCGGCGCATCGAACGCCGCGATCGGCATCCACACCGCGGCGCAGGATTCCACGCCGATGATCGTGTTCGTCGGCCAGGTGGGCAGCGATTTCGCCGATCGCGAAGCTTTCCAGGAAATCGACTATCGCCGGATGTACGGCAGCAGCGTCAAGTGGGTCGCGCAAATCGATCGCGCCGGCCGCATTCCGGAATACGTGGCGCGCGCTTTCAGAGTCGCTCAATCCGGACGCCCGGGTCCGGTCGTGCTGGCGCTGCCCGAGGATATGCTCGTCGCCAGCGCCGCCGTCGACGACGCCGATCGCGTCGAGGTGACGGTGCTGCATCCGGCGCCGGAAGCGATCGCTTCTTTGCGCGCGCGCCTCGAGCGGGCGCGCCGGCCGCTGGTGCTCGTCGGCGGCAGCGGATGGAGCGAGCGCGCCTGCGCCGATCTTGCGCGCTTTGTTGCGGTGAACGCCCTTCCGATCGCGTGTGCTTTCCGCAATCAGGACCTCGTCGACAACCGCGACGAACACTACGCGGGCGAAGTCGGCATAGGTCCGAATCCGAAGCTTGCGGCGCGCGTGCGCGATGCCGACCTGCTTCTGGTGATCGGCGAGCGTCTGGGCGAGATGGTCACCTCGGGCTATACGCTGCTCAGCGTGCCGAATCCGGCGCAGGCGCTGGTTCATCTGCACCCCGGCGCCGACGAATTGGGCAAGGTCTATCAGCCGGCGCTGGCGATCGCCGCGTCGTTGCCCGCGGCGTGTGCGGCGCTGGCCGACATGGCGCCGATCGCGGATCCCGCCTGGGCCGGCAGCGCTGTCGAGGCGCACGCCGACTATCTGGCCTGGCAGTCGCCTCGGCCGATGCCTGGCGACCTCGACCTCTGGCAAGTGGTCGGATTTCTGCGCGATCGGCTGCCGGAAGACGCGATCCTCGTCAACGGCGCCGGCAACTATGCGACCTGGCTGCATCGACTGTACCGGTATCCGCGCTACCGGACGCAGCTCGCGCCGTACAGCGGCTCGATGGGTTACGGCGTGCCGGCCGCGATCGCAGCCAAGGCCGTATGCCCCGAGCGCATCGTCGTATCATGGAACGGCGACGGATGCTTTCTGATGAACGGCCAGGAGCTCGCGACCGCCGTCCAGTACGGTCTGAACGTCATTTTTGTCGTCGTCGACAATGGCATGTACGGAACCATCCGCATGCATCAGGAAAAACACTATCCGGCGCGCGTCTACGGCACCGACCTCGTCAATCCGGATTTCGCAGCGCTGGCGCGCGCTTACGGGGCGCACGGCGAGAGCGTGAACCGCACGGCCGAATTCGCGCCGGCGTTCGAGCGCGCGCTCGCGCACGACGGTCCGTCGCTGCTGCACCTTCGCATCGACCCGCAGGCGATCACGATGAACGCGACGGTCGCCGAACTGCGCGAGCAGGCATCGCGGTGAGCGTGCCCCGCCCGGCGATCATGCAAACCACGTCTGACGCGAACACGCTCACCGTCACCGGCCTTTCGGTCGAATTCCGCACATCGGAGCGGGTCGTGGAGGCGGTTCGCGACCTTTCGTTCGAGATCGGACGCGGTGAAACGGTCGCCATCGTCGGCGAATCGGGATCCGGCAAATCGGTGACCGCGCTGTCGTTGATGCGGCTGGTCGAGCACGGCGGCGGCCGAATCACCTCCGGCAAGCTCGAATTCACCCGCCCCAACGGCGATCGCATCGACCTTGCGCAGGCGAGCGCCGCGACGATGCGCTCGATCCGGGGCGCAGAGATCGCGATGATCTTCCAGGAGCCGATGACCTCGCTGAACCCGGTCTTTCCGGTCGGCGAGCAGATCGCCGAGTCGATCCGGCTGCACCAGCGGATGGACTTCGCGGCCGCGCGCCGCGAGGCGCTGCGCATGCTGGTCCAGGTCCGCATACCCGATGCCGCCAGCGTGCTGTCGCGCTATCCGCATCAATTGTCCGGCGGCATGCGGCAACGAGTCATGATTGCGATGGCGCTGTCGTGCAAGCCCCGCTTGCTGATCGCCGACGAGCCGACGACCGCGCTCGACGTGACGATCCAGGCGCAAATTATCGAGCTGATCCGCGCCCTTCAGGACGAGATGCATATGGCGGTGCTGTTCATCACGCACGACATGGGTGTCGTCGCCGAGATCGCCGACCGCATCGTCGTCATGGTCGGCGGAAAAAAAGTCGAGGACGGCACCGCGACACAGATTTTCCATGCGCCCGAGCATCCGTACACCGAAGCGCTGCTCGCCGCGGTGCCGACGCTGGGGGCGATGCGCGGGACCGACGCGCCTGCGCGCTTCGTGCTGCGCCGGCAGGAACCCGGTGCCTACGCGACGCCGGCGCAGGCTCCGGTCCACGCGCCCCCGTCCGGCGTCCGTGAACCGCTGCTGCGGGTGCGCGGCCTGAAGACGCAGTTCCCGGTGCGCGGGGGAATCCTCGGCCGCGTGCGGCGGCGCGTGCACGCGGTCGAGCAGGTCAGCTTCGATCTCTATGCGGGCGAGACACTGGGCCTGGTTGGTGAATCCGGATGCGGCAAGTCGACGACCGGCCGCTCGCTGCTGCGCCTGGTCGATATCGAAGACGGCAGCATCGAGCTCGACGGCCGCGAGATCGCGCGGCTGTCGCCGGATCAGTTCCGGCCGCTGCGCCGCGATATCCAGATGGTGTTCCAGGATCCGTTCGCGTCGCTCGATCCCCGGCTGACAGTCGGATTTTCCGTCGCCGAGCCGCTGTACATTCACGGCGTGGCATCGGGCCGCGCCGCCGAAGAACGTGTCGCTTCGCTGCTCGAGCACGTCGGCCTTTCGCGGGCCCACGCGCAGCGTTATCCGCACGAATTCTCCGGCGGCCAGCGGCAACGGATAGCGTTAGCGCGCGCGCTGGCGCTCCGCCCCAGGATCATCGTCGCCGACGAGGCGGTGTCCGCGCTCGATGTCTCGATACGCGCCCAGATCGTCAACCTGATGCTCGATCTGCAGGACGAGTTCGGCCTGACCTACCTGTTCATTTCGCACGACATGGCGGTGGTCGAGCGCATCAGCCACCGCGTCGCGGTCATGTAC
>JBDTNP010000041.1:0-3726 GCA_039933695.1 Betaproteobacteria bacterium
CCGAGTCGATGCCGTAGCTCGGATCGCTGAACCAGATGCTGCCGTCGCTCTTGACGACGACGTCGTTGGGCGAGTTGAAGCGCCTGCCGTCGCAGCGGTCGGCGAGAACCGTGCGCCCGCCGTCGAACTCGGTGCGCGACACACAGCGACTGCGATGCTCGCACGACACCAGGCGCCCCTGAAGGTCGACCGTGTGACCGTTGCTGTTCATCGACGGTTGTCGGAACACCGACACCGATCCATCGGTCTCGTCCCAGCGGAGCACGCGGTCGTTCGGAATGTCGGACCAGACCAGATAGCGTCCCGCCGCGAACCATGCCGGCCCCTCCGCCCAGCGGCAACCGGTGTACAGCTTCTCGACGTGAACATACGGGAGCGCCACTTTGTGAAAGCCGGGATCTATGACTTCGAAGCTGGATGTGAGTTCGAGGGCCATGCTGTCGCTCCGTTCGAAGGAAGTTGTCGCGCTAGTCCGAATACCGCTTGCCGCGGCCGTAGATCAACAGCATCGCAATAATCACCACCCCGTAGGTGACGTGACGGCCGAACTCCTCCATTTGCATCACCGACAGGATCGACTGCAGCAAGGTGATCAGGATCACGCCGGCCACTGTGCCGAGGTAGCTGCCGCGACCGCCGAGGATCGACGTGCCGCCGAGCACCACCGCCGCGATCGCCGGCAACAGGTAGGGGTCGCCCATCGCCTGGGCGGCCTTGCTGGCATAGCCGGCGAGCAGCACGCCGCCGAAGGCAGACAGCGCGCCGGAGAGTGCGAACGCCGCCATCACGACAAGGCGGGTTCGCGCGCCGGAGAGGTAAGCCGCGCGCTCGCGGTTGCCGATCGCATAGACGGCGCGGCCGAAAGTTGTCCGCGTCAGCAGGAAGACCGCCGCGACGCCGACCGCTGCCCACACCAGCAGCGCATTCGGAATGCCGAACAGGCTCTGGCCAGTGGCAATAAAGCGCATTGCCGGCGATGACGAATCCTGCGGCGAGAAGCCACCGGTGTGCACGACCATCAGACCCTGCGCAACGGCGTTCACCGCCAGCGTGACCACCATCGACGGAATGCGGAGGAACGCCACACCGGCGCCGCTGACCAGTCCCAGCGCGATGCCGCAACCGATGCCCACCGGAATCGCCAGCGCCTCGCCGAGAGGCCCCCAGCCGGTCGCCGCCGTCGCCATCATCCCGCCAACGGCAACGACCCACGGCACCGACAGGTCAATCTGCCCGAGCAGGATGACGATCATCATTCCGGTGGCGATGACGCCGAGGAACGACGCAACCTTCAGCTGTTGCAGCAGGTATTCCGGCGACAGGAAGCTAATCGAATACAGGCTGCCGATCAGCAACACGAGAACTATGCAACCGAAGGCCCACGCGATGGCGGGGTCGATGCGCCGACGAACTCTGCCCAGGAGGTTGCCGAACACGCCGACCCGACTCGCGGGAGCCGGCGCCTCAGCCATACAAGTCGAGCCGGTTGCGTATGCGCAGCAGCCGGACCGAGCCGAGGCAGACGGCCGCGAGCAGGACCATGCCCTGGAACAACGGCTGCCATAAGGGTTCGACGTTGAACACGAAGAGCAGATCGCCGATCGTGCGGAACATCAGCGCGCCGAAGATGGCGCCAATCGCGCTGCCCGAGCCGCCGAACAGCGATACCCCACCCAGTACGACGGCGGCGATCGAATACAGCGTATAGGCGCCGCCGTTGGCCGCCGACGCCTCGCCGGTGTAGGTGATGAAGGTGAGGAACAGCCCCGCCACCGACGCGAGCAGGCCAGAAAGCGTGTAGGCGACGAACTTCGCCCGGCGGATCGGTACGCCCGACATGTAGGCGGCGATCTCGGACGATCCCAGCGCGTAGGCGGCGCGGCCGATCGACGACCGCCGGAAAGGCAGCCACACGATCGCAACCAGCGCCAGCAGCACCGCCAGGCTGGCCGGCACGCCGCCAGCCAGCTGTCCGGTCAACGCATCGGCCAGCCCGGAATTGATGTCGCCACCCGGAACCCGGCGCAGTGCCAGCGCTGCGCCATAAAACACGGAGCCGGTGGCAATGGTAGTGACGATGGGCTGCAGCCGGCCGTAGATCACGATCAGCCCGTTGATGGCGCCGCACACGCATCCAACCAGCAGAACGCCAACCGCGCCCAGCGCCGTCATCAGCGGTGTGCCGACGACGATGCTCGAGGCCAGGCAGTTGGCGAGCACCATCACCATGCCCACCGACAGGTCGATGCCCGACGTCAGCACGACCAGCGTTTGCGCCATCGCGACGATCGCCAGCAGCACACCCTTGTTGGCCGCCGTCGTCGCGATGTTGGCATTGAGACCCATCGGGTGATTGGCGGCATAAATGGTGAACATCACGACAAAGGCCGCGAAGGCAAGCAGCGTCCCCTTGTGCTCGCGCAGCCAGTACGACCAGTCGCCGTTCACGAGAGCGCCGCCTGCGGCGTGCCGGCCTTCCGGGCTTCGACGCCGATGTTCAACGCACTGCTGATCAGTGCGCGTTCGGTGATCTCGGCGCCGATAAGCTCGCGCTTGATCGCGCCGTCGTACATCACGAGCACGCGGTCGCAGCAGCCGACGAGCTCGTCGTAGTCGGTCGAATAGAAGAGGATCGCGGCTCCCGCGTCGGCCAGCTGGCGCAACAGCTGATACATCTCCTGCTTGGTGCCGACATCGATACCCCGCGTCGGATCGTTCAGCAACAGGATGCGCGGCGCCATCATCAACCACTTGCCGATGACCAGTTTCTGCTGATTGCCGCCGGAAAGCGATCCTGCCGGCAGGTCGGTGCCATCGGTTCGCACCGCGAGCAGCCGCACGATACGCTCCACCGCGTCGCGTTCGGCCGCCTTGTCGATGACGCCCCAACGCGACAAGGCATCCAGCGCAGCGAAGGACAGGTTGTCGCGCACCGACATCGGCAACATCAGGCCCTCGGTCTTGCGATCCTCGGGGATCAACGCCATGCCGACCGCCTTGCCCTTGGCGGCATGGGGACCGGTGATCGCGACCGGCCGGCCGTCGATCAGCACCTCGCCCGTCGTGCCGAGCAGCACGCCGAACAGTGCCAGCAACAACTCGCGCTGGCCCTGACCGTCGAGTCCGCCGAGGCCGATCACCTCGCCGGCGGACAGGCGAAGCGAGATGTCGGTCAAGCGGTCAGTCCAGCCAAGGTGCCGAACCTCGAGCAGCGGAGCCGCATCGCTCGACACGCGCGCCGTCCGCGCCGGAAACGCGGCGTTGTATTCGCGGCCGATCATCAGCTCGACGATTTCGTTGTCGGTCTTCGTGCCCGCTGCGAAGCTCGCGACGCTGCGGCCGTTGCAGAATACTGTGCACTCATCGGCCAGCTCGGTGATCTCGTGCATCCGGTGCGAAATATAGACGAGGGCGAGGCCTTCCGCGCGCAGCCGCTTCAGAACGCCATAGACCTTCGTCACGTCGGCAGCAGTCAGCGCCGACGTGGCTTCGTCGAGGATCAGAATGCGTGGTTTGCGGGCAAGCGCCTTGGCGATCTCCACCATCTGCCGCCGCGACAGCGCCAGGTCCTTGACCAGCGCCAATGGATGGATGTTGTCGGCGCCGGCGCGCGCCAGCGCCTCTTCGGCCATGCGGCGTTGCGCCCGGCGGTCGATCAGGCCGAAGCGGCGCGGCGGATTGCTGATCGCGATATTGTCGGCCACCGAAAGATCGGGAATCAGCGAC
>JBDTNP010000042.1:0-1713 GCA_039933695.1 Betaproteobacteria bacterium
GCCGCAATTCCTCGAGCGCGCGGGGCCGGACGGCGCGAACCCGCTGGATGGCCGGCCTTTTCGCTGGGATCGCGAGCATCGCAGCCTGTCGTTCGATCCGCTTGACCGGCGCTGGCGCCGTTGGGGCGCGAGTGTCACGATTGCCGGTCCATGATTCGACGCTGATGCATCGTCGGCGGGAGCCGGTTTTGTTACGATGAGGGTTCGATGCGCAACATTCCGACAGCAATGACCCAGGACGAGCTCAAGCAGATGGTCGCACGCGAGGCGATCAAATATGTCGTCGACGATGCCTACATCGGCGTCGGCAGCGGCTCGACCGCCAATTTCTTCATCGACGAGCTCGCCGCCATCAAGGGACGCATCAAGGGCGCAGTCGCGAGCTCGATCAGGACCGCCGAGCGGCTGCGCAAGCACGCGATCCCGGTGGTCGAACTCGCCAGCGTCGATTCGCTGCCGGTATACATCGACGGCGCTGATGAAACCACCGCGCATGGAGCGATGCTCAAGGGCGGCGGCGGCGCGCTGACGCGGGAGAAAATCGTCGCCGCGGTCGCTGCGAAGTACGTATGCATCGTCGACCAGTCCAAGCTGGTCGGCGTGCTCGGCAACTTTCCGCTGCCGGTCGAGGTGATCCCGATGGCGAAGAGCCATGTCGCTCACGAGCTGGTCAAGCTCGGCGGACACCCCGAGCTCCGCGCAGGCTTCGTCACGGACAACGGGAACGTGATCCTAGACGTGGCGGATCTGCGCATCCTAAATCCGACCGAGCTCGAAGCGCGCATTAACAACATCGTCGGTGTCGTGACCAACGGCCTGTTCGCCATCCGGGGTGCCGATGTCATCCTGGTCGGGGCGCCGACCGGCGTGATGACGCTCGACGCGCACCGGTTCTAGCCGGTCCTCGCGCCAGGCCCTAGAATGCAGCCATGACGAACTTGAGGGTTCCCCATCTCGACCTCGCCGCCTACATGCGCGAGGTGGGCGAACGAGCCCGCGCGGCGGCGCGCGTCCTCGCGCGAGCGCCGACCAAGGCAAAGGACGCCGCGCTGGAAGCCTCGGCAGCGGCGATCGAACGCGATGCGCGGTTGCTGCTCGCCGCGAACGCGGGCGATGTCGCGGCGGCGCGCGCCGCCGGCGACGACGAGGCATTCGTCGACCGGCTGGCGTTGAACCCGGAACGCATCGCCGCGATGGCCGACGGGTTGCGCCAGGTCGCCGCATTGCCCGATCCGGTCGGCGCGATCACCGACCTCAAATACCGGCCCACCGGCATCCAGGTCGGGCGAATGCGCGTGCCGCTCGGCGTCGTCGGAATCGTTTACGAATCGCGGCCGAACGTCACGGCCGACGCCGCCGCGTTGTGCCTCAAATCGGGCAATGCCGCGATCCTGCGCGGCGGCTCCGAAGCGATGCGCTCGAATCAGGCTATCGCCGCATGCCTGCACGAAGGGCTCGCCGCCGCCGGCCTGCCCGAGGATGCGGTGCAGGCGATCGCGACTTCCGACCGCGCCGCCGTGGGCATGCTCGCGACGATGGACCGTTACGTCGACGTACTGGTGCCGCGCGGCGGCAAGAGCCTGATCCAGCGGGTGGCCGACGAAGCCACGGTGCCGGTGATCAAGCATCTGGACGGCGTCTGCCACGTGTTCATCGACGAATACGCCGACGTCGATATGGCGATCCAGATCGCCGACAACGCCAAGACGCAGC
>JBDTNP010000043.1:0-1786 GCA_039933695.1 Betaproteobacteria bacterium
GCCCTGCAGCCCGGCGAGCAGAATCACCGCCGGCGGAACGACGGCGAGATCGAGCGGCACCGTCGGACCACCGATCAGCCGAGTCAGCTCGCGCTGGACGATGCCGACGAACGCTTGTCCCGGTGTCAGCGATCCGGCGACGTCGCTGCCGATCGCTTTTTCGCGCACGATCGCGATGAAATCGCGAACGACAGGAAGCGCGACGTCCGCCTCGAGCAGCGCCATTCTGACTTCGCGCAGCGCTTCCTGGATGTTGCCGTCGGTGAGGCGCGCTTCGCCGCGCAGCGTCTTGGCGACACGGCCAAGCCGTTGGGTCAGATTGTCGAGCATGTTCGATGGATTCGCGTTGCGAAAAGCGCGACCGAAAAGCGGTGCGCCCTTGGTGTACACTCGAAAAAACAAGCATGATTTTACTCTACCCGGCGGTCGTCGCCGTCTACCTCGCCGCCACCTGGCTCGAATGGCGGCAACTCGCGCATGCGCCGGAGCACGCGTCGCCCGCCACGGCGGTCGCGCAATGGCTGCCCGCGTTCGCGCTCGCCGGACACGCGGTGCTCGTATCCAGCGTCGTGTTCGCCGGCGGCAGCGTCGATTTGAGCCTCGCCAATGCGCTGTCCGCGGTCGCGGGACTGATCGCGCTGTTCGCGTGGCTCGGCTCGCGCGCGGGCGCACTGCCAGGCGTCGCCGTGATCGCGTTGCCGGCCGCGGCGGTCGCGGCCCTGTTGCCGCTGCCGTTCGCCAATCCGCACCCGATGTCGATCACCGACGAGCCGTGGGCGGCGTTGCATATCGCGGTGGCGCTGACCGCGTATGCGATGCTGATCGTCGCGGGGGTGCAGGCCTTGTTGCTGATCGGCGTCGAGCGCCGGCTGCATCGCGGGGTAGCCGCGCGCGGCCCCGCGGCGATGCCGCCACTGTTGACGCTCGAGCGCTTCCTGTTCCGGCTGGTCAGCGTTGGTTATGCGCTGCTGACGCTGACCCTGCTGAGCGGCATCGTCTTTTCCGAGGAATTGTTCGGCAAGCCGCTGACCCTGACGCACAAGGTCGTGTTCTCGGTGCTGGGCTGGCTGGTGTTCGGGGCGCTTCTGGTCGGACGCTACCGCTACGGCTGGCGCGGAAAACTCGCACTGCGCTGGATCCTCGCCGGCAGCGTGCTGTTGCTGCTCGCCTACATCGGCAGCAAGTTCGTCCTCGAGGCGATCCTGCACCGCTGAAGCGCCGTCGCCTTGACAGCGCCCCCGGCGCGCCAAATACTGGCCTCCATCCCTTCACGGCGCGCGCTGCTTGGACGAAATTTCGCTGTCGACGCTGGTCATCTCCCTGGTCGCGCTGCTTGCAGTTTCGGGCTTTTTCTCGATCGCCGAGACGGCGATGATGGCCGTCAACCGGCATCGGCTGCGTCTGAAAGCCAAGCGCGGCGAGCGCGGCGCGAAGGTCGCACTGGGACTTCTCGCTCGCACCGACAAGCTGCTCGGCGTCATCCTTCTGGGCAACACGCTGGTTAATGCCATCGCGACCACGCTGACGGCGGTCATCACGACGCGCCTGTTCGGACAGAGCGAGGCGTCGCTGATGGTCGGCGGCGTGGCGATCGCGCTGGCGATACTGATCTTCTCCGAAATCACGCCGAAGGTCGTCGGCGCCGCGTACGCCGATCGCATCGCGCCGCCGGTGGGTTTTTTGCTCGCCCCGATGCTGCGTCTGTCGTATCCGGTCGTGTGGTTCGTTAACCTGTTCGTGCAAGGCTTGCTGATATTGCTGAGGCTCAAGCCCGGCGAGGAAGTCG
>JBDTNP010000044.1:0-4700 GCA_039933695.1 Betaproteobacteria bacterium
GGATGCCGCTGTACTGGAGGTTCGAAATGAATCGACTCATGTTGTCGTAGTCGGTCAGCACGTCCCAGACCGCCAGGACCGGGGCCCGCACCGGGCAATCGACTTCGACGACGACTTCCGGGCCGTCCTTCTTGGCGTGCACGACGATGTCCTCATCGGGTGCGGCAGCCCATGCGGAAAGGGCGACCGTCGCGAGGCAGCACGCGATCAGCCACTGCCATGCTCGCGTCACGCGCACGGCGGGAGCGGCGATGCCTGCTCCAGGCGAAACGATCGGACGGCGCCCGTTCACAGCAGCTCGTCCAGGGGTAGCATCGACAGCATGTCGACCTTCGCCCGGCGCCAGATCGAGGCCGCGGGCTCCTGGCGGTATTCGACCGGCTTGCCGTCTTCCAGTGTGCGCCAGACCAACGCCCGGCCCCCCGCGACATTCGTTCCGTCCAGGGCGAGCACGTAGCTGTTGGCCGGGCGGGCGATCGCCTCGAAGCGTGCGGCGACCTGTCGGGCCAGATCGGGACTGTCGACGATCACGCCGACCTCGGTGTTGACGTGCAGCGAGCGCTGATCGAGATTCATCGATCCGACGAAGACACGCTGCCGGTCGAACACGAACACCTTGGCGTGCAGGGCGAACTGCCCGGCGCTCGGCGATTTCAGCGTGGCGCCGCGCACCACAGGCTGCCCGAGTATCGGCCGTACTTCGTAGAGCTCGACGCCGGCTTCGAGCAACGGGATCCGGTATTTCTGGTAGGCGGAGTGGACGACCGGCATATCGGTCGATGCAAGCGAATTGGTGAGTATGCGGACCTGCAGGCCGCGCTCGCGCAGCTTTGCCAGGAACTTCACCCCGGCATCCCCGGGCACGACGTACGGAGACACGATGAGCAGCTCGGAGCGCGCGGCTTCGACCCTCTTGCCCAGCCGGTGTCGCAGCAGCCGTCCCGGCTCGTCGCCGTCTTCGACCTTGTTTTTTTGCGGGCTGTCATAGACGACTTCGGCCCGTGCCCACACCCAGGGCGCGTTAGCGGCAAGCAGCGGGCGCAGCGGTTCGCCGCCGGCCAGCCTGCGCATGTAGTCCTTGTCGTTCATGGCGGCGTGGTGCCGCGCCAGCGCATCGCGATAATCGGCCAGCGCCTGATCCGACGCCTTGCCGCCGAACAGCGCCTCGATCGGAATAGCCAGCGGACTGTTCCAGAAGGCATCGAAGGTCGCCGACATGTCCTTGACGACGACGCCGGCGGCGATCACGTCATAATCGCCGAATTCGAGGTCGCGTCCTTCCTGAAAGTAGGCATCACCGATATTGCGGCCGCCGATGATGCCGATCTCGTTATCGACGACGAACAGCTTGTTGTGCATCCGACGATTCATCCGGGTCGCATCACCCAGCAACTCGACGTCGTGGAAAAACTCTACCGGGCCCCGGTACGCCGCCGGGTTGAACACGCGCAACTCGACATTCGGGTGCCCCGCCAGCGGCGTCAGCTTGGCCGTGCGTCCGCGGGACCCCTCGTCGTCGAGCAGTACGCGCACGCGCACGCCGCGATCGGCGGCCTGCAACAGCGCTTCCTGGATCAACTTGCCGGTGTCGTCGTTTTCGACGACGAAGTACTGGACATCGAGCGTGCGCTCGGCCTGCTGCGCCATCTCCATCCGCAGCAGGAAACTGTCGATGCCGACCGGGAGCAGACGGAATGCGGACAGCCCGGCATGCGCTGCCGACGCGCCCGCGAACTGGCGCCCGAGCCGCGTTTGTTCCGGATGCGTAAGCGCGTTGGACGCCGCTCTCGGGTAGTCGGACCCCGGCGGGAGCGTCGCGCATCCGGCCAGCAGCAGCGCGGCCAGCGCGGCCAGGCCGAGCGAATGGCGCCAAGCGTGCCGCGCGCGGCTCATTGGGCCTCCCGGCCGATGATCGGCCCTTGTCGTTGGCACGCGAGTATTTTGGTTAGGCCGCATTTAGCGGAGCGATTTTCGCCCGCCGTTGGCGCACTGCCCATCGGCGGATGGATGAAAGCATTGTAGGACAAGGGGAGACACCGCGACGGTCGCCGAGGCGTATAAAGCCACTTGCGGCGAACAGCCGCGCCCGAAAGCTCACACTTGTCAGCGCAATTTACGCTCGGGACGCCGCCGCGCAGCCGAACCGAGCGGCCATCAGCGCGCGGCGACCAGCTCGCGCAAACGCTTCAGCACCCCTTGTTCCTCCGTCGGTGGAAATCCATAGTGGAACAAGGTTCGCCGCGTCCCAGGCGCTGGCGGTTTGCCGGCGTGTTTGGCGAGCCCGTCGGCGATCGCCGCGAACGATGCACAGAGCAACACCGCCGGCGCGTTGACACGTCGGTTAATCCGCTCCGGGCCGGTGGGCTCGAACTTGAGCGCGGTGCCATAAAAAACAACGTGGCGCGGGTTGACCTCGATGACTGCGTGGGTGTACCCGCGGATCACCGCGGCGTACAGGTATGCGGTTTGAAACAATCCGGCCAGTACCGGCTTGCTCGCCGCCGTGCGGTCGACGGCCAGCCGGGTGAATTCGCAAACACGCCATCCCTTCGCGCGGAGCGCATCGATCTCGGGCTTGTACAACTGGTCGGCCGACAGGCCCTTGCCGGTGTCCACGCCCAGACCGACGGTGCCGACGATCTGGCCTTCGTCATAGGCGATGAACGTAAACACGTTCGTCTTTGGCTTGCGCCCGGGGCTCGTATAGCCGCGGCCGGTATAGCGTCGCTCGACCAGCGACCAGGCGTCGCGTCGTGCGCCGGTGCGTTTGGCGACGCGGATCTTGAACGCGCCTTCGATCGTCGACGCGTCTTCGAGTGCCGGAACGTCCGCTTCGGTCAGCGTCAGGCTGCGGAAGCGCAGCGGACGGTCATCGAATACCGTCTGGCCGGTGACGTCGGTCCTGACGGAGATTCTCGAGACCGTCGTGCTATTGCTGCGAGGCGGCTTTTTCTTGCGCGAAACATGCCCTGCGGTAATGGGCTCGCGACGCAGCTTCCGGACGATCTTGTTTATCGATGCCTTCAACGAGCCCTCGCGCGAAAAAATCGCGGCTCCTCATTTGATCCCAGCTTGTTCCTCGCGCCGCGCGTTTGTCAAGGATTCGCCCAGGAAAGCGCCCGCAAACGAATAATGGCCCGGATACGGGCCATTATCCTTCCGATTTCGGGACCTCAGTGTCCAACCACTGCGTATGGAATTTGCGAGTCGCCGGCCAGGGGTGTTAGCCGAGGCCGCGCAATCTTTGCTCGATGCCACTTTCTTCGTGCGGCGAGAAAGCATAGGGATAAAGCGAGCGCACGGCCGTATATAGATGGGGGTGTCCGCCGTAGTTCATGATCTGCGTCTCGGCGTGAGCGAGACAAAGCCCCATCAGGACCGCGGGCGCGGCGACGCGGGCGTTGAAGCGTTGCAGGCCGAGCTGCTGGAAGCCGAGCATGCGCCGGTAGAAGCTGACGTGACGCGGGTTTACCTCGATCAGCAGGTCGGTGCAGTAGTACATCCGCCTCGCGTAGATGAACGCCAGATGAAACAGCGCAGCCAGCAACGGCCGCGAGCGGATGTCGTTGTCGATGGCAAGCTTGGTGAATTCGCACAGGCGTCGCCCGTCGCGGCGCAAGGCGTTGGCCTCGTCCGGATACAAGTCGTCGACGAACAAGCCCGCGCCGACGTCTAGTCCGACAGAGACAGTACCTACGATACCGTTATGGCCGTGCGCCGCGAGTGCTATGCGGTTGGGATCGCTACTTCGGGTTTCGCCCAGCTTGTAGTTGCGCCACGCGTAGCGCCGCTGCACCAGGCAGTTGGCGGAGTTCCGCCGATCATCCGTGTTGGCGAGCCTGAGCTTGAATCGCTTGCCGGTGGGTTCCCGCTGTAGCTGTCGGGCGTCGGGGTCTTGGACGCAAAGTTGAATCGGTACAGGATTTTGTGCGACGGAAGCGATCGTGTCACCTCCGAGCGCCTCATCGATCAACTGTTTTCTGACCGGCAATGCCAACGAGATCTCCTGTTGCGGCCGGCGCACCCAGTGGGGACGCTTCATCGTGTGTAGCACATGACGCGGGAGTGTAACGGATTATCGCGGCGCAACATAGTGTCGTCGGTCAACGACGGTCGGATCGACACCCTGACCCGCTGGGCTCCGCCCGGTCCTCACTGGCGGCGCTGCAGCGCGAGTCTCGCACCCGCGGCGCAGAATCACCTGTGGTGCCCAGGGCCGGACTCGAACCGGCACGACGCATTTTAAGCGTCGGCGGATTTTAAGTCCGCTGTGTCTACCAGTTTCACCACCCGGGCGCGCGCTCATGATGCTGTAGCGGCATTCATTGTACCGGCATCCTGGTCGCAGCAGGCGCCGGCCCGGCCAAGCTCGACCGGGCGAGCCCGCCGAGCATCGCCTTGGCTCCGATGGCAAGCGCGAACAGGACTATCAGCAGCGCGTACATTCGCGGCATGTCGAAGGTCGAATAGGCCTGGATGATCAGGTGGCCGATGCCGCGATTCGACAATTTCGTCTCCGCGAGCAGCGTTCCGATGATCGCTACCCGAGTCCCAGCCGCACGCCGTTGCCGATGGGCTCGCGCATCGCCGGGCAGATAGACTTGGACGATCATCTGCCCGATCGACGCTCGGAAGCTCTGTCCGACGGGGATAGTATCGGATCGATCTGCCGCATGCCGCCGGCGGCACCGATCGCGATG
>JBDTNP010000045.1:0-8957 GCA_039933695.1 Betaproteobacteria bacterium
ACCCTAGTTTGGGGGCCTTGGGGTTTTAGCTTGCCTCGTGAATCACGCGTTTGGCACAATTGGGACAACTTCTCCGTTGCTCCTGAGAAGGTTCCGGTGGCAGGCGCAATTGCGATACTTGCCAATCTTATCGTTAGAGGAGAGATTCCATGAATAAGAAACTCGTCGCTCTGGCCGTGGCCGGCGCATTCGCGCTGCCGCTTGCGGCGGAAGCGCAAACCGGCACAGCCCAGGTCACGCTGTACGGACGTGCCAATATGGACCTCGAATTCGTCAAGGCTTCGGGTCCGGGCGCCGCGGATGGTTCGACGACGACGGTCACGCGCATAGCCAGCAACTCGTCACGCTTCGGCCTGCGCGGCACCGAGTCACTGGGCGGCGGTCTGACCGCATTTTTCCAGGTCGAGAATTCGGTGAACTGGGACGGCAACGGCGGCACGATCGCCGGACGCGAAACGTTCGTCGGCCTGCAGGGCAGCTACGGCCAGATCTGGCTCGGTCGCTCGCTTTCGCCGTATGACGACACGACGCCGATCTGGGCGGCGGGTGCGTACAACTACAACACGGGTCTGTTCAACAACTCGAGCCTGTGGGCGAACAACTCGAACGGCGTCGAGCACATCGGCGGCTATGACGATCGCTACAGCAACAGCATCCGCTGGAACAGCCCCACCTGGTCGGGATTCACCGCGGAAGTACAGGTCGCTTCGCAGGAGAACACCGGCCATAGCTGGCTGTTCTCCCCCGGCATTTTCTACAGCAACGGCCCCATCCAGGCCGGCCTGACCTATGCGCGGCACGACAAGATTCGCTGCTACAACGCGGCGGGCACTTCCTTCGCTGCTTGTGGCGCGACGCCGTTTGCCGGTCTCGCCGCCAAGGACGATGCCTTCACGCTCGCCGGCAGCTACGACTTCGGCGTGGCCAAGGTCGCGCTGGTGTACGAGCACCTGAAGTACGAAACGCCGACCGGCGACCTGAAACGCGACTTCTGGGGAATTTCCGGCACGATTCCGATGGGCGAGGGGCTCTGGTATCTGTATTACGGCAGAGCGGGCGATGGCAAGGGCGGCGCGGCCGACACCGAGCGCATCAATTCGCTGGCCCACGGCTCGGACACCAGTGCGAGCAACTTCGAAATCGGCTACCGTTACAACCTGTCGAAACGCACCAGCCTGAATGCCGGCTACGTGATGATCCGGAACGACGACCGTGCGAACTACACGTTCAACGTCAACGGCTACGCAGTCAAGCAGGGCGGCGATCCGCAGGGCTTCGTGCTGGGCATCATCCACAATTTCTAATTAGCCTTCAGCAACGGCGGTTCAGCGTAACTGCTTTAAAGTGATCGCTCGGGCGTCCTCTGGACGCCCGTTTTTTTTCCGCGCCGGGCGCGATATGCTGTTGCGGAAACCCCGGTGCGCCCTGCCTGCTTATGCCTGATGTCATCGACCAGCTGATCGTCGGATTCGACCGCGCCTTACGAACGCTGTCGGGAACGGCGTCTGCGGGGCGGCCCAATCCGGCCGGCGCCATCGCCGCCGCCGAGCTGACTCCCGAAGAGCGCCGGCATGCGGCGGGGCTGATGCGGGTCAACCACACCGGCGAAGTCTGCGCGCAGGCCCTCTACCAGGCCCAGGCGCTGGTGGCGCGCGATCCGGAAGTCAAGCAGTGCTTCATCGCGGCAGCGCGCGAGGAGGAAGATCATCTCGCATGGACGCAGGAGCGACTGTCCGAGCTCGGCGACCGGACGAGCCTCGCCAACCCGCTCTGGTACGCAGGGTCGTTCGCGATCGGACTGGCGGCGGGCCTCGCCGGCGACCGCAGCAATCTCGGCTTCGTCGTCGAGACCGAGCGCCAGGTCGAAGAGCATCTGTCCTCGCACATCGACCGCCTGCCGCCCGGCGATTCGCGGAGCCGCGCAATCGTCGCCGCGATGCGCGATGACGAGATCCGGCATGGCATGGCCGCGAGCGTCGCCGGCGCGCACCGGCTTCCACTGCCGGTTCGGGCATTGATGCGCGCGACCGCAAAGCTGATGACGCTCACCGCCTATCGCATCTGAATCGGGTCGCAAGTTCCCTGCGGTACACTTCGATCATTTGTTTCGCTGATGGGAGGACACAGTGATCGATGCGCCGAAGCGTGCGCAGACGGGTGAGCGCCTTGCTTGATCGCTTGGCGATGCTGCTGCTGATCGGCGGTGTCGCGCTATCGCCGCTCGCCCAGGCACAATTTGCCAATGTCAGTCTCTACGGCGGCGTAAATCTCGACGTTGAGCTGGTCAACGGCACGCTCAGCGATGGCAGCAACCCGTCGATTGTGCGCGTGTCGAGCAACTCGTCCCGCTTCGGCTTGCGCGGCCATGAATACCTGGGCCGAGGACAGGTTGCGATCTTTCAGCTCGAGTCATCGGTGCTGGCTGATACCGGTGGCTCGGCGCTTGCCTCGCGCGAAACCTATGTCGGTCTTCAGGGCGACTGGGGCACGATGAAGCTCGGCAGTTTCCTGACCCCTTACGACGACATCCACACGATATTCGGCAACTCGCCGACGTTGACAACCTCGATCCTCTCCACCGCGGCGCTCTGGGCGCAGGGCGCATTGAGCAAGTCCGAGGGGGGGTTCGACGCGCGGCTCGGCAACTCCATCCGCTACGAGACGCCGCCGCTCCAGGGCCTTTTCGCCGCGCTGCAGTTCGCTACGAGAGATACGTCAGGCGATCCGAATGGGGGGGACAACGGCGACCGCCTGTCCGAGCTGCGCCGCGCGAGCGTCCTGTCGACAGGCGCGTTCTACAACAGCGGACCGCTCGATCTGGGCATCGCCTACGAGCGCAATTATCGGATACGTCCGACCGGCCCGGCCGACGGTGCGCTCTCGGTCACCGGCGGCTATGATTTCGGTGCGATAGCGAGCAACATCGGCCTGCGCGTTGCCGGCGTTTATGAGCGACTGAGGTACGACACGCCCACCGGCACCCTCACGCGCGACTTCTATGGGCTGTCGAGCACGCTCGCGGTCGGCGACGGAAACTTCTATGTGTTCTGGGGCAAGGCTGCCGATGGCAAGGGCAGCGCGATCGCCGGCACGACAATCGGAGCGCTGGCCAAAGGCCCGGACACCTCGAGCCAGCAATGGGAGTTGTCGTACAGCTACAACCTGTCGCTGCGCACGATGCTCTACGCCGGGTGGGTGAAGATCGACAACCGCCCGAACGCCGCCTATACGTTCAACATCAACCCTTACCCTGTCGCGCCAGGCGCCCGGCCCAGCGGCGTTGTGCTGGGCATCGCGCATTTCTTCTGAAGGCGCGCCGCGATTCGGTGCCGGGGCAGCTCGCCGGTTTACCGCGTTGCGCCGTCGGTCGTTTTTTCCCACGATCGCAAGGCTTCGAGTCGCGCCGTCCTGATCCGCTGCGGCAGCTCGGGCGCGTCGGGATGCGCTTCGGCAATCGCGCCTGCATCGACGCCGCGAACGACCGCAAGCGCCGCACGAAGCCGCTCTCCCGGCGCATAGCTTTCGCCGCCGCGGCCGGGGCGGGACAGCGCATCGGCGGCGCAGGCGCGCAGCAGGCCATCGAGGCGTTCGGGCCGGCGCAACGCGTCGGCCGCGAGCAGCAGATCGAGCAGCGTCGCAGCGCGAAGCTCCTGCGCCCGATGCACGTCGCCATGATAGCGTGCGACCAGGCGAGCGAGCTCTCCGCAGTCGGCCGGCACGCGCAAGCGCTCGCTCATGCGCTGTGCCAGAGCGACGCTGCGGGCCTCGTGCGCGATGTGTCTCGGCCAGTCCGCGCGATCGCTCGCCGCCTTGCCCAGATCGTGCGCGAGCACGGCGTAACGCACTGCAAGAGGGTCACCTGCGGCTGCGGAGAAATCCAGCGCCTGCATCAGGTGCACGCCGGTGTCGAGCTCCGGGTGATGGAGCGGGGGCTGCGGCACACCGAATAGCGCATCGACTTCAGGCAGCAGTTGTCCCAGCGCGCCGCAGCGTCGCAGGACCTCGAAAAACAGCGACGGCCGCGCTTCCATCAGCGCCTTGGCGAGCTCCTGCCAGACGCGCTCCGCGGTCAAGGTCGACAGTTCGCCGCCCGCGGCGATTTCGCGCATCAGCGCTTCGGTTTCCGGGGCGACGCTGAAGCCGAACCGCGCTGCGAAGCGCGCGACGCGCAGCACGCGCAGCGGATCCTCGGCGAATGCCGCGCTGACGTGGCGCAGGATGCCGGCGCGCAAGTCGGCGACCCCGCCGTGCGGATCGATCAGGCGCCCGTCGTCGTCGCGCGCGATCGCGTTGATCGTCAGGTCGCGTCGAGCGAGATCCGCTTCGAGCGTCACATCGGGCGTCGTATGAAAGACAAATCCGCGATAGCCTCGGCCGCTCTTGCGCTCGGTCCGCGCCAGCGCGTACTCGTCGTTGGTTTGCGGATGCAGGAAGACCGGAAAGTCGCTGCCGACCGGACGGTAGCCTGCGGCGACCATCTGTTCGGGCGTGGCGCCGACGACGACGAAATCGCGATCGGCGACCGTGCGGCCGAGAAGCTCGTCGCGCACCGAGCCGCCGACGCGGTAGACCTTCACGATTTAGGGCCTTAAGCGCCGCGGTGAGAGCGGATGCGAGCGAAGCGGCTTTCCGGCGCCGCGGCCGCGATATACGTCGGCGCGATCGCCTCGAGTGCCACAGGAGGTCCCCCGAGCAGCGGCGGAAACGGGCAGTCGCAAACGCTGTCGCGCTGCATCGAAGCCAGATTGTCGCGGCTCATCAGCTTCCCGGGCAGCCGTTCGAGCACGCTCGCCTGGAGCTTCGAAAGGCCCGGCCCGAGAGCGACGATCGGGCGCCGGCAGGCGGTCAGCTCGCCGACGTAGGCGACCAGCTCGCGCAGCGTGTAGACCTTGGGGCCGCACAGCGGATAGCGCCGGCCGTGGGTCGCGTCGTCGCCGAGCGCGCGCACATAGGCGTTCGCTACGTCGTCGACCGCGACCGGCTGGAAACGCGCCCCGGCGCATGCCAGCGCGATCACCGGCAGCAAGTGTTGCAGCTTGGCGAACAGGTTGAGAAACGAATCCTCGCGCCCGACGATGATCGACGGCTGGAAGATCGTCCATTGCAGGCCGGATGCGGCGACCAGCGCCTCGGCTTCACCCTTGCTGCGCAGATAGCGGCTCGGCCCCTCCCGGTTCGCGTTGAGCGCGCTCATGTGGAGCAGGCGCGGAACGGCGCGGTCGCGGCACGCGGCGATCAGCTTGCGCGGCAGCTCGATGTGAACCCGATCGAAGTCGCCGGGGCGCGATTCGTTGAGGATGCCGACCAGATTGACCGCCGCCGCGGCGCCTCTAACCAAGCGAGCGAGCGCCACAGGGTCGTGTACGTCGGCTTCGATCACGTCGACCGTCGGCAAGAGAATCAGGTGCCTCGCGCGCTCGCGGCTACGGGTGGGAACGACGATGCGGTTGCCCTCGGCGACCAGACGCGAGACCAGATGCCGGCCGACAAAGCCGCTGCCGCCGAGGACGACGATAGTCTTGCCGTTCATGGCAACGGCGGGCGATCGGCGGCAGCCACCGGCGAACCCGCCGTCATGCCCCGCGGCGTGACGATGCCGAGCCGATCGGTGAGCGTCACGTAGGGCAGTCCGAGCTGCGCCTGGTAGAACATCGCATTGGCCATCACTTTCTTGACGTAGTCGCGCGTCTCGTTGAAGGGGATGGTCTCGGCGTAGATCGCCCCCTCGAGCGGCTCGGCGCCGCGCCAGCTCTGCGCTCGCCCGGGTCCGGCGTTGTACGCGGCGGTCGCGAGCACCGGCAGGCCGTCGAGGCGGTCCAGCACATGGCGAAGATAGTAGGTGCCAAAGCGGGCGTTGATCTCGGGCTCTCCGAGCTGGGTGATGCGATAGTCGCTGCGATGGGTCTGTTGGGCGATCCAGCGCGCGGTCGGCGCCATCAGCTGCATCAGGCCGATCGCGCCCGCGCTGGAGACGACGTCGGCGGCAAAGCGGCTTTCCTGGCGCGTGAGCCCGAACACCCACGCTTCGTCGAGGCCCATTTCGCGCACCGCCGAACCGATCGCCTCGCGGTAAGGCGTCTGGTAGCGCAAGCCGAAGTCGTGCCGCCGCTGCGTCCGGTCTGCGGTGTTGATCGAGCGATCGTACAAGCCGTTCCGGCGCGCGAACTCGCTGGCGAGCAGGAGTGAGCGGTCGTCGATGCCGCGCACGACGTAAGTCCATTCGCGTTGCGCCTCGGAACGCATGCCCAGCGCAGCAAGGCGAAGCACGCGTTGCACGGCGGGATGCGCACCGAAGGCCGCCAACGCGTCCTCGTCGACCGGCAGAGGCTCGCTGACCGGCATGATCGAAGCACCGATCGCGTCGGCGGCGAGGAAACCGTAGAAATGCGGCTCGGCGGCCAGGCTGCCGAACAGCCGGATCGCGTCATCCTTGCGCGACTGCGCCTCGAACGCGCGCGCCTTCCAGTAACGCCACGCCGGTTCCTGGGCCTGGCTTTCCGGCATCGCGTCGATCGCGCGAGCGACGTCGTGCCAGGCGAGAGCGCGCAGCGCTGCGCGCACGCGCCACTCGCGCTGCGCCTCGTTCACCGGAGCATTACCGACTTCGCGATACCAGGCGTTGGCTTCGGGCAGCAGCTGCCTTGCTGCGCTATATGCAACCAGCAGATTGCCGTAGCGCCGGTCCGCCTCGGGCAGGCGCGCGCGCCAGCGCACCCAGGCGCGATGCGCGGCATCGGCGTCGCTCCTCGCGACCCGGTCGAGTGCGTATAGCGCGATCTCGCGACCGCTGCGGGAGCCGAACCGAAACTCGCCTTTGGCCAGCGCGGGGCCGGAGTTGCGCCCGACCCGATCGTAGTCGGTCGCTGCCGGGCGATCGTTGGCCGGAAGCTCGCCGACGAGCCGCGCCGCCAGCCGGAAATTGCCTGATTCGTGCGCCAACCGGAAGCGGCTCCAGATGTCGTCCGTGGTGATCTGGCCTCTCGCCTGCAGCTCGGCGAACAGCGGCTGGCACGACTCGGGCTGGTCGCGGCCGCTGAACCAGTATGGCCTTGCGTCCGCCAACGCTGCTTCGCGATTCGTTTCGCGCCGCCACTGCAAAGCGAAGCAGGCGAGCTCGGTATCTTCGCCGTTGCGCTTCGGATAGTCGGCAGCGAACTCGTTCCAGAGCGCACGCTTGCCCAGCGCCTTCAACCATTCGCCGCGCAATGTGTCGGCCAGTGGTGTGCCGTCATTGCGCTCCAGAAACGAGCGCACGCGCTCCGGCGTTGCGTCGTCCAGGTTGAGGCGCAACTGCCAGTAGGCGACGTAGGGCTCGAGCAAATGGCCCTTCGCCCGCGGCGCAATCCTGTCCAGCGCTGCGGCATCGTTGGCCAGAAACGCGTCGCGCGCCGCAAGGAAATCGGCGTCGGTCGGCTGGGCGGAGAGAGCGACAGCGAAGAGGCCGGCGGCAACGAAGGCCAGACAGCGCAGAAGCGGTCCCCGAATAGGCGGCATGGGCATCAGCGCGATTATCGCCTATTGCCGGGCTTCGTCGACGGTCAGTTCCCGACGCGGCGTCGGCAAGGCGCGCCGCCGCCGATGGTAAAATCATCATCTGCCGGCAGCGACTCGCCGCGAAGCAAAGGACCAGAGATGGCTCGACAGCAAACGTCCGTTCAGGTCGGCGTGGTCATGGGCAGCGAAAGCGATTGGGACGTGATGCAGCATGCGGTCGCGCAGCTTGCCGCATTCGGCGTCGGGTATGAAGCCAAGGTAGTGTCTGCTCACCGCACGCCCGACGCGATGTTCGCGTATGCCAGCGGCGCGGCGGCGCGCGGGCTGGCGTGCATCATCGCCGGCGCCGGCGGCGCTGCGCACCTGCCGGGAATGCTCGCCGCCAAGACGGCGCTGCCGGTGCTCGGCGTCCCGATACCGACGCGGCATCTGAACGGCGAGGATTCACTGCTTTCCATCGTTCAGATGCCCAAGGGAGTGCCGGTGGCTACCTTCGCGATAGGCGAAGCGGGGGCAGCGAACGCGGCGCTGTTCGCCGTCGCGATGCTCGCGCGCGGGAACGCCGCGCTGGCCAAAAAGCTCGCCGAGTTCCGCACCGCCCAAACCACGGCCACCGGCGCGATGACGCTGCCGCCGAAGCTCCGCGCGAAGTGATTGCGCCGGGCTCATGGCTCGGGCTGCTCGGTGGAGGACAGCTGGGCAGGATGTTCTGCATGGCTGCGCAAAGCATGGGCTATCGCGTCGCCGTGCTCGATCCGGGCGACGAGAGCCCGGCGGGATCGGTCGCCGACCGGCACATCCGCTCCCACTACGCCGACCGAAACGGCTTGGCCACGCTCGCCGAGCTGGTCGAAGGGGCCACTACCGAGTTCGAGAACGTTCCGGCCGCGAGCCTCGAGTATCTGGGACGGAGCGCCCGTGTCACGCCGTCGGCGGACAGCGTCGCCATTGCCCAGGATCGGATCCGGGAAAAGCAATTCCTCGCGAACAACGGTTTCGCGGTCGCGCCGTTCGCCGTGCTGGCGACCGACGCCGACGCGCGAGCGATCGACCCGGCGCTGGTGCCCGGCATCGTCAAGAGCGCGCGCTTCGGCTACGACGGGAAAGGTCAGATTCGCGTCGATGGCGCGGCCGGCGTCCCGGAGGCGTTTGCCGCGATGGGTGCCGCCCCTTGCGTCCTCGAGCGCCTGGTTCCATTGGCCTGCGAGCTGTCGGTAATCGTCGCGCGCAACGATCGCGGCGACGCGGTGACCTGGCCGGTCGCCGAAAACCGCCATCGCGACGGAATCCTGGACTCGACGATAGTGCCGGCGCGCATCGCGCCGGCGCTCGCGACCGAAGCCAAGGGCATCGCGCTCAAGGTGGCCGCCGCGCTGGATTACCGCGGCGTCCTGTGCGTCGAGCTTTTTGTCGTCGCCGGCGCCGGCCTGCTAATCAACGAAATCGCGCCCCGTCCGCACAAC
>JBDTNP010000046.1:0-5696 GCA_039933695.1 Betaproteobacteria bacterium
ACGACGGCGACGCGGATGGACAAGTTCACCGAAATGATGCTGGCCAGGACCGGCCTCCTCGCGATGATAGGCAAGGCCGAGCGCGGACCGGTTGCGATCGAGGCGATTCGCAAGCACCGCGCCGCGTATCTGATGGCGGTCGGCGGCGCAGCCTATCTGGTCTCGAAAGCGATCAAGAGCTCGCGGATTGTCGCGTTCGCCGATCTGGGGATGGAAGCGATTTACGAATTCGACGTCCGCGACATGCCGGTAACCGTCGCTGTCGACGCGACCGGCTCGTCGGTGCATCAGACCGGCCCGCGGGAATGGCAGAAGCGCATCGGCAAGATCCCGGTCACGCTCGCTTGAGGCAGCGCGCCGCGACGCTGGCCCTGACGATCGCAGCGGCGCTTGCCGTACCGGCGCTCGCCTCGCCCCGCGTGCTGTTGTATGCGGCCGGCGACACGCAGCAGCTTCGCGCCGCGCAGCGCGGTGTGCGCGAAGCGCTCGGTCCGACCCCCATTGTGGAGATTCCGGCCAACGACACCGGAGAGCGTCTGAAGGCCGCGGTGCGGGAAGATCCGGACGCCGCCATCATCGCGTTCGGCCCGGAGGCTGCGGCGCGCGCAGCCCGCGACGCGCCCGCGCTTGCCACGGTCGACTGCCTGTCGACGCAAGCGAGCGCGAGCGCAAAGGCGGTTCCGGCCGCAATTCCGTTGGAGCAGCAACTGGCCTGGCTCAAGCGATTGCTGCCGGATGCACGCTATATCGGCGTGCTGTACGATCCGGCGCAGAACACCGAGCTCGTCGGTGCGCTCGCCGCGGCGCTCCGGGCCGCGGATCTCAATCCGGTGCTTGCGCCGGTCGCGGCGCCGGCGATGCTTCCCCCGGCGCTCGTGCGCCTGTCCAGCTCGGCCGACGCACTGCTGGCCGTCCCCGACACGACCGTTTACACACGAGAAACGGTGAAGGCGCTGCTCTTGTTCTCTTTCCGCCACAAGCTGCCGCTGATCGGATTGTCGGAAACCTGGGTGCACGCCGGCGCGCTCTACGCGCTCGACTGGGATTATCGCGAGCTGGGCGCGTTCTGCGGCCGGCTCGCGCTAGGACAACTGGCCGGCGCACGCACGCCAGCGCCGGTACCGCCGCATTTGCACATCTACGTCAACCAGCGCAGCGCGCGATGGTTCCACGTGCGCTGGGACGATTCGATGCGCCAGTCGTTCGACCGGGTAGTGGAGTAGCACGATGGCGGGCCGGGCTTCACCGACCAACGACGAGCGCGCCGCGCCGGCCGACGCTCCCGCGCGTCGGCGCGCGATGCGCGCCGGCTTGCTGACCAAGCTCAATCTACTCGCCATCGGGTTAATCGTGGCGACTGCCATCGGCGTCAGCGTGCTGCTGGTCACGCAGCAGATCGAGGCCAAGCAGGAACGGCTGAAAACGCAAGCCCAGACGGTCGTGGCCATGCTGGCCGACCTGTCCGAATACGCGGTCTATACCGCCGATGTCAGCGCGCTCGAGCGGCTGTTGCAAAGTCTCGAAACCGACCGCGACGTGGCGTATGCCGCCGTGCTCGACGACCAGGGCCGGCTGATCGCGTCAAGGGGCTACGGAGACGCGGCGATGCCGCCGACGCCGGCCGCCGAACTGCGTCCGGGCGCCATCGAAAGCAGCGTGCGCCAGGTCAAGGGGCGGCGCTATCTCGAGCTGGTCGCACCGATCGCCGAAGCGGCGAATGAGCGCACCCCCGCGTCCTCCGGCGCGCCCGCTGCCGCCGACCCTCCGATCGGCTACGTCCGGCTGGGCTTGAACTACGAGCGCAATCAGGCGCAATTGCGCGACAACATCATCGGCGCGTTGTCGGTCGTCGCCGTGCTGACGGTGATCGCGATCCTGGTCACGCTGTTGCTCACCAAGCGGCTTCTGTCGCCGATACGAGAGCTGATGCGCGCGGCGAAGGCGGTCGGCGCCGGCGACCTCGGCGTGCACGTGAAGCCGACCTCGGGCGACGAGCTCGGCATGTTGACGCGCGCGTTCAATCAGATGACGCAGCGGCTCGCGCAGTCGCAGGGCGAGGTGACCGGATACCAGCGCACGCTGGAAGAAAAAGTCGTACAGCGGACCAAGGAGCTCGAAATCGCGATCGCGCAGGCGTACAAGCTTGCTCAGCATGACATCCTGACCGGGCTGCCCAACCGCGCGCTCCTCAACCAGCGGCTGAAGCAGATACTGGCGCAGGCGGCGCGCGATCATCACCAGGTCGCATGCCTGTTTCTCGACTTCGATCATTTCAAGCGCATCAACGACACGCTCGGCCATGACGCCGGCGACCACCTTCTGCAGGCGGTGTCGCAGCGACTGAGCCACGCAGTACGCGAGTCCGACACGGTGGCGCGGCTTGGCGGCGACGAATTCGTCGTCATTCTCCCCGACCTCGACCCCGAGCGGGCGACGATCGAGATCATGGCGGTGCTGACGCGGGTGCGCGAATCGTTCCTCGCGCCGTTCCGGCTCGGCGACCAGACGCCGACGTTGACCTGCTCGATCGGCGTGTCGATCTACCCGACCGATGCGACCGATCCGGGCGGTTTGATCCGGCAGGCCGATACCGCGATGTACTCGGTCAAGGACACCGGGCGCAACACCTACCGCTTCTACACCGCCGACATGAATGCGCGTGTCCAGGCACGGCTGCAGATCGAGACCGACATGCGCCGCGGCCTGATGGACGACGAATTCTTTCTCGTCTACCAGCCGCAGATCGAGATGGCCAGCGGACGCGCCTGCGGCGTCGAAGCCCTGCTGCGCTGGCGCGATCCGGAGCGCGGCGTAATCGGACCCGCCGAATTCATCTCGATCGCCGAGGAATCCGGGATGATCCAGGCGCTGGGGGCGCGCGTGCTGCGCGACGCCTGCCGCCAGGTCAACAACTGGCACCGCCAGAACATGCTGTTGCGCCTGTCGGTCAATCTTTCGGTGCAGCAGCTGCAGCACGACAGCTGGCTGTCGATCGTCGAGGAGGCACTCCGGGTCAGCGGACTTCCGGCGCGCTACCTCGACCTCGAGATCACCGAAAGCGTGATCATCACGCACCCGGACAAGGCAGTCTCGACGCTGGTCAAGCTGAAGCAGATGGGCGTGTCGATCACCATCGACGATTTCGGCACTGGCTACTCGAGCCTGTCGTACCTGGCGCGGCTGCCGATCCAGGCGGTCAAGATCGACCAGCGTTTCGTGCGCGGCATCGAGCAGAACCCCAGCGACGAGGCGATCGCTCAGGCGATCATCGCGCTGTCACACAGTCTGGGTTTGCGCGTCATCGCCGAGGGCGTCGAGACCGCGGCCCAGTTCGAATTTCTCAAGGCGCACGGCTGCGAGGAGGCCCAGGGCTTCCTGATATCGCATCCGCTCGGTGAACCGGAGCTTCGCGCCTGGTGGCAGATGCAGGACGAGGAGAATCGCATCGTCGGCCGGCAGGTCGACATGTGGAGGAAGTGACGCTGCCGTCCAAGAGCAATACGCGCTAGCGTCGCAGCTATTGGAAACAGCCGCGTCATCCCGGCGGAGGACGGGATCCAAGTTGCAGTGTCACGCCCGGCGGGCATCGCTGCTTAGCCCCCGCCTGCACCGGGGCGACAGGAGTTTTAGCGCAATCTGCTCCCGAGATCCGCCTGCGTGTCGACGTCGCGCAGCACGCCCGGATCGTCGACGGCGATCAGCTCTATCTCGGCGCCGTGCGCCGCCAGCAGTTCTCTTGCGCCTTCGTCGCCGGAAAGCAATCGCAGCTCCGCGAAATAGCCTGCGCCGATCGCTACCGGATGACCTCGCGTTCCGCGATGCGTGGGCGCCGCGAGGACGGCGCCGCGCCGCAATGCGGCCGCGATGCGCGCGACGGTCGACGGAGACAGCCACGGCATGTCGGCGAGCGCGATGATCGCGCCTCGCGCGTCCGGAAAGCGTCGCTGCACTTCGCGCACGCCGCAGGCGAGGCTGGCGCCGATGCCTTCGGCTGCCTCGGGGCATACGGCGACCAGTGCGCCGCATTCGCCGAGCAGCGCTTGCAGCGCAGCGTCGCCGGGACGCACGACGGCGACGACGGCATCGACCGCCGCCGCAAGCGCGGACAGCGCCGCCGACGCCAGCGGCCTGCCGTCGGCAAGCTTCGCCAGCAGCTTGTCACCGCCGAAACGCGAGCCGCTCCCCGCGGCAAGCAGCACGCCGACGACCGGTCGCTGCGGCATCCCGACTCCGGTACTTACTGCGTCAGAAGCCGGAACCTGCCGTCCTTGACGACGACCAGCACCCGCGCCCGCTCGTCCATGCCGTTATGGTTGCTCGCGCTCATGTTGAACACTCCCTGGCAGCCGACGACGCCCTGCTGCCGCTCGAGTGCGTCGCGCAGCGCGACGCGAAATTCCTCGGTGCCGGGTTTGGCCGCCTTCAGCGCAATCGGGATCGCCCGCTGCAGCAGAAGCCCTGCGTCGAACGTATTCGCGCCGAAGGTGGCAGGGCGCGTCCCGAACCGCTTTTCGTACGCGCTCATATAGCCGGTCGCGACCTGCTTGATCGGATCGGTATCCGCGATGTCGTCGATCACCAGCATCGACCCGGCGGCGAGTATCGTTCCCTCGACCTTTTCCCTGCCCAGCCGGATGAAGTCGTCGGTCGCCACCGCATGCGTCTGGTAGACGCGGCCCTTGTAGCCCTGGTCGTAGAGGGTCGCCTGCGGCAGCACCGCGGGACCGCCG
Source organism: Betaproteobacteria bacterium (assembly GCA_039933695.1). GTDB lineage: Bacteria > Pseudomonadota > Gammaproteobacteria > Burkholderiales > Casimicrobiaceae > PALSA-1003. The sequence goes on from JBDTNP010000046.1 coordinate 4,731, forward strand.
ACCGCGGCGATCAGAACGGCGTCGGGCCTGGCGGCAATGAGCTTCAGCGCTTGCGCGATGACGCTGGAGTCGTTGCGCGCATAGCGCTCATTGGCGACGATCGCCATGCCCGACTTTTCGGCCAGCGCCCCGAACACTTTGTACCAATTCTCGCCGTAGGCGTCGTTGAAGCCGATGAAGCCCACGGTCCTGACCCGGTTCTTGCGCATGTGCTCGATCAGCGCCGAGGCGATCAGGTCGTCGTTCTGCGTGGTCTTGAACACCCAGCGACGCTTGGCGTCGAGCGGCTCGACCACCGACGACGTGCCGACGGTCGCCAGCAGCGGCACCTTGTTCTCGGCGATGATGTCCAGGATCGCCAGCGCATTCGGCGTCGTCGACGGACCGATGACCGCGTCGACGTGATCTTCGGCGATCAGCTTCCTGGCGTTCTGCACGGCCCGGGTCGTATCGCCGCCGTCCTCGAGCTGGACGTAGTCGATCGTCGTCTCGCCGATCCGCGTAGCGAGTAGCGCGCCGGTGTTCTTCTGCGGGATGCCTATCACCGCGGTCGGACCGGTTGCGGACACCATCAGGCCGATCCTGACTTGCGCGATGGCCGGCTGGCACCCGAACGCGAGCACGGCGAGCAGCAAAAAGATGCGATACGGCATGGGATCTCCGCCAGTGACAATAGGAAGATGCGAATGCTATGCCCTGGCGTCCGCCCGCGCAAACTACCGTGCTCGCGCGCGAGCTCGGACGGCCGCCGATCGATCGAGCAGGTGAAATCGCGCCTGGGCCGCGATCATCCCGAAGCGGTCTCCGGCGGCACCGATCCGCACATTCCGGCTTTTCCTTGAGCTAGTCAGGCGTGCTGTCCGGCCGCGTAGCCGGAACACCACGCCCATTGAAAGTTGTAGCCGCCCAGCCAGCCGGTGACATCGACGACTTCGCCGATGAAATAAAGACCCGGCACTTCTCTCG
>JBDTNP010000047.1:0-2848 GCA_039933695.1 Betaproteobacteria bacterium
GCCATCACCCCAAGTACCCACACTTATCGGTTGTTCACGTTGTTAAAGAGCGTGCGTCCGGCCGGCTTTTGCCAGACAGACGCAAAGAGGCGCGATTATACAACACTATCGAGCTAGGTCAAGGACAAAGAGTCATTTGCCGCATGGATCCAGCCCCACCAGGGGTCGCTGCAGCGGGTTCTCCAACGACCTAACTCAGACGCGCGGTCACTTTGTCGAGCAGCGTTCGCGCGCTTTCGGACCAGGACGGCCAAGGCTTGGGCGTGCGCATCGCGTTCGGATGCGAAATGCGGCTATCGGCGAAGCGGCGAACCGCATCGTATATCGCGCTCTCGTCGCCTGGCGGGAAGAAATCGGGATAGTCGCCGCCGATCTCGCGGAACACGGGGATATCCGATGCCAGGACCGGCAGTCCATATTGCATGGCCTCGACCAGTGGGAGGCCAAATCCCTCGCATCGCGACGCGAAAATCAACGCTACCGCGTGCCGATAGGCGAAATCGAGCTCTGCGTCGGACCCGTCCTCGAACCAGAACAATCGCGTGCCGAGCTCGGGATGCGAATGCATTGTGTCAATCAGGTCGTACGAACGCCACCCGGCTCGGCCGAACAGCATCAGCGCAAGATCGCTGCCTTCCGCCCAGAGCCGTTCGAAAGCGGCGAGAATCCGCCCGCAGTCCTTGCGCGGCTCGATCGTCCCGACGACCAGATACACGTCACCGAGGCAGCGATGGAAGGCGCCTGTTATTCGAGCGAGGTCTGCTTCTCTCGCCGGTGCCGGATCGAATCCTGCACCCAAATAGAAGCTATCGATGTGACGCTCGCTATCGGCGATGCGATTTCGCGTATAGGCACGTAAGTCGTCAGCCACGGTATCGGAGATCGCAAGGAGTCCGTCGGACAAGGGAATCGTTCGTCGCAGCCATGCATCCAGCAGTAGCGGCAAGCCCTCGGGCGCGATGTCCGGATGATTGATCGGGATCAGGTCCTGCACGACGGTCCATACCCGCGCGCCGCCCGCACGTGCACGGCGAAGCTCACGCGAGACATCGATCCCCCAGGTTGCATCGAGCAAGACGACGACGTCGCCCGGCTCAAACGCGATCCGGCCACCGCGGCGGCCAAATGATCCTCCCCAGCGTCGCAAGTTCTGCATGGCGTACACCGCTCGCCGCAATGCAAATTCGAACCAAGGCGAATTGACTCGGGCGCGAAGCGCCGCGAACGGCAGAAACCGAATCGCACCGGTTCGCGCGAAATGAAAGGCGCGCCGGAGATTCTCGATGCCGCCGTACGCGACGGATAAGTCCGCGCGTCGCGGCGCAGGTAGGCGATCTATCGCCTCGAAGTACCGCCCATTGAAAATGATAGGAACGCAGACCCAGTGCCCGGGCAAATGCAGCGCGGCGTCGACGATGCTGCGTACCGTCCGCTGGATGCCGGTGTTGTATTTGCTAGCGTAGGTCGTCGTACATTCGAGGTAAACACGCGGCTTGCGCGCGGACCACGTTGCGGTTGCGTGATCTCGCGCGCCGCCGAATCCGGAAGTCGCGTCGGCGGGACCGGACATCGCGATGGTGCCGAACCTACGCGCCCTGCTCGCGGCTTACGCGGGTCATGTCGGCATCGACCATCGTGCGGAGCAGTGTCGCGACTTCGGTTTTCGGACGCCAGCCGAGAACGCGCCGCGCCTTGGCGGCATTGCCGCGCAGCATGTCGACGTCGGCCGGACGGAAAAGCGTCGGGTCGACAATGACATGGTCCTCGTAATTGAGTCCCGCATGCGCGAACGCGATCCGGCACATTTCGCGCACAGTGGTCGTGATGCCGGTGGCGATCACGTAATCGTCGGGCTTGTCCTGCTGCAGCATCAGCCACATCGCCTCGACGTAGTCGCCGGCGAAGCCCCAATCGCGCTGCGCATCGATATTGCCCAGGCGAAGCTCCTTCTGCTTGCCGAGCTTGATCCGCGCGACCGCATCGGTGACCTTGCGGGTGACAAACTCCACGCCGCGCAGCGGCGATTCGTGATTGAACAGGATGCCGCTGGAGGCGTGCATGCCATAGCTTTCGCGATAGTTCACTGTGAACCAATGGCCGGCCAGCTTCGCCACACCATAAGGGCTGCGCGGATAGAATGGTGTGCTCTCGTCCTGCGCCTCGTTTCTGACGAGGCCGAACATCTCGCTCGACGACGCCTGATAGAAACGCGTCTCCGGGCGCGAGCGCCGCACGGCCTCCAGAATGTTGACCACGCCGATGCTGTTTACTTGCGCGGTCACCGCCGGCTGCGCCCAGGATGAGCCGACAAAACTCTGCGCGCCCAGGTTGTAGACTTCGGTCGGCTGCGCGATCTCGATCGCGCGGATTAGAGACGAGAGGTCGGTCAGATCGCCCTGGATCAACGAAACCCCCTGCTCAACACCGAGTTCCCGAAGGCGCCAGAGCGATTCGGTTCCGCGCCGCGCAACCAGGCCGAACAACTCGTAGCCTTTGTCGTGCAGAAGCCGCGCCAGGTAGGCGCCATCCTGGCCAGTGATGCCGGTAATCAATGCGCGCTTGGTCATGGGGTCAATAGCGGCGGCTTGGTGGCCGATGAGAGCTTCGTTGGAGGGTGCCGGAATGTACCATCCGCTCCTGCGCTGGACCAAAAGGCGCGCTCCGAACGGACGGTGCGCAACGCAATAAAATCATGTCAAAATCCCCTGGCAGATACCGTTCGGATGCGAGATTGCCGGAACGGTGCAGCTCATTGGGTTTCCCGGGCTAAAAGGTGGTCGACCAGGCGCGGCCCGGCTCGCCATCGCTGAAAACGTCGGGGAATTTTACACTGGCGCCAACAAGGCGG
>JBDTNP010000048.1:0-1863 GCA_039933695.1 Betaproteobacteria bacterium
GTTTTCAAGCAGTGTACCGGTCTCAAGCGGTTGATTGCGCGCGAATTACGGGCGTTGGCGCGCCGGGCGGGAGGCCCTCCCGGCGCTCGTCGACGAAGGCTACTGCCCGACGATAGACGGGCGCAGCGGCCCGAGGATCCCGAGAAGCTCGCCCTTCTCCTTGTCCGGCACTTTGAACTTGTCCAAGCTCTTGACCAGGTCGCCGACCAGCGCGTCGAAGTCGGCGTTGGTGACGCCCATCCCGGCATGCGCGGTCTTCATGTCGCGCCCGGTATAGGTGCATGGGCCACCCGTCGCGGCGCAGATCTGGTCGACCAGGTTCCGCTTCAGCCGCGGGATATCGGTCTTGGCGAAATAACGGTTGATGCGATTGTCGGCCGCGACGTTGCCGACGAAATCGTCGACCACGGCAACGACCGCATCCTTGCCGCCGAGGCGATCGTACAGCGACTTCTGCTGCATCGGCATCATGCCCATGTTCTGACAGGCGCCGAGAAGCAGGACTATGCCCAGCATCGCCGGGCCCGCTAGCTTGCGCAGTATTGCGTTCATCTTGTCTCTCCTCTACCGTCGTGGCAGCGCGGGAAGCGCTGTACCGGCCATATACGATCAGACGAGGCCGCCGGATGCGGCCGCCGGCGGCTGTGTTAGGCTTTGCCGTCGCGTCCGACCGATCGACGATCATGCCGGACTCCGTCCCGCCGCCCTCCCCGCAACCCCCGCCAGCCGCCCATCGCAACGCGGGATTCGCGCAGGTCGTCGGCGCGGTCTTCTGGAGCTTTTTCGGCATTCGCCGCAAGGCCGCGGGCGAGCGCGACATGGTGACGATCAAGCCGCTGCACGTCATCATCGCCGGATTGCTGGGCGCCGCGATTTTCGTCTTCGTCCTGATTGTGCTGGTCAGGATCATTACCCATAGGAGCTAGCGCGAGCGCGCGTGGGCAAGATCCTCCCGTCGTTGCGGCTTTCGGCGCTGGCCGCGCTTTCGGTGCTCGCATGCTGTGCCGCTGCGCTTGCGCAACCCGACGGCGCGCAGAACGGGGTCGACGGCCAGTCATCCGCCGCCGACCGCGTCTATGCCAGCGCGCGGCCGCGATTGCTGCAAATTCGAACGCTGCTCGATTCCGCCGGGCGACAGACTTCGCTCGGCTCCGGATTCCTGATCAGCCCCGATGGACTGGCGGTGACCAACTACCACGTCGTCTCGCAATACGCGCTGGAGCCTGCGACCTACCGTCTCGAGTACGCGGCGCCCGACGGCTCGCACGGCGCGGTCAAACTGCGTGCGATCGACATCGTCAACGATCTTGCCGTGGTCGAACTGGAGCCGCGTGAAGACAAGCAGAGCCGGCAATTCTTCGCCTTCCATGCCCGAGCGCTCGAAGGCAACATGCCCAAGGGCCAGCGCATCTATTCGATGGGAAATCCGCTCGACCTCGGCTTCACCATCGTCGACGGAACGTACAACGGGCTGGTGGAGCGCAGCTATAACGAGCGCATCCACTTTTCCGGTGCCATCAATCCAGGCATGAGCGGCGGCCCGGCGGCGACCGCCGACGGGGAGATCGTCGGCGTCAACGTGGCCAAGCATGTCGGCGGCGAGCTGGTGAGCTTCCTGGTGCCGGCGCGGTTCGCCAGGGCGCTGGTCGACCGGGCGCGCAGTTCGCCACCGCTGACGACTGCCGACAGCCGCCGGGAAATCGGACGTCAGCTCGGCGCTTGGCAGGAAGGCCTGTACCAGGCGCTGGGAGAACGGGGATTCCGCCCCAGCGCATTCGGCCCCTACGTCGCGCCGGAAAGCAATGCGCCCTGGTTCACATGCTGGGCGCGCGGCGGAACCACCATGCGCACCGGATCACCCTT
>JBDTNP010000049.1:0-2877 GCA_039933695.1 Betaproteobacteria bacterium
GAGCTCGGGCCTGTCGGAAGCCGAGATCGAGCGCATGGTCAAGGACGCCGAAGCGCACGCCGAGGAAGACCGGAAGCTGCTTGAGACCGTGCAGGCGCGCAACGGCCTGGACGCGATGGTGCACAGCGTCAGAAAGTCGTTCGGCGAATACGGCGACAAGGTCGGCGCGGACGACAAGGAAAAGATCGAGGCGGCCCTGAAGGACGCCGAGGAGCTGCTGAAGAATCAGCAGGCGGACAAGGACGCGCTCGAGGCGAAGACCGAGGCGCTGATGACGGCGTCGCAGAAGCTCGGCGAGGCGATGTACGCGCAATCGCAGGCGGAAGCGCAGGCGGCAGGCGCCGCAGGCGGGCAGGGCGGCGACGGGTCCGGGTCGAAGCAGCCCGAGGACGAGAAGGTGGTCGACGCGGAATTTACGGAAGTCAAAGAAAAGAAGTGATATTGCTTGATATTGCGTCACGCCGGATTGACGCCGACGCCGACTTGAGGCGCTGGCGCGGCGCGACGTAATATCTGGCCGGATTCGAGCGTCACCTGACGGCGACGCTCAATCCTGCCGCGGCGTGACCGATTAGCCGGATTCGAGCGCTCGCTCAATCCGGCTCTTTGTCGTCATGCAGCTGCAATGGATGGCGGTTGGTGGTTACGGGTGCGCGGATCGGCGATGGATCGATTCGCCTGGGAACGGGGCACTGGAGACGCATGGCTAAGCGGGACTATTACACGACGCTCGGCGTCAATCGCGACGCGACCGAGGACGACATCAAGAAGGCGTATCGGCGCCTCGCGATGAAGCACCATCCGGATCGCAATGCGGACAAGGGCTCCGAGGACAAATTCAAGGAAGCCAAAGAGGCGTACGAGATCCTTTCCGACGCCAGGAAACGCGCGGCGTACGACCAGTACGGTCATGCCGGCGTCGATCCTTCGGCGGGCTTCGGGGCGGCCGGCGCGCGCGGCGCGGGGCCCGAAGGCTTCGGCGGCTTCGCCGACGCGTTCGGCGACATCTTCGGCGAGATTTTCGGTGGTGGCGGCGGGCGCGGGCGCGGCAACGGCGTCTATCGCGGCGCCGATCTGCGCTACAACCTCGAGCTGTCGCTCGAGGAAGCAGCGCGTGGCACCGAAGCGAAGATCCGCATTCCGGCGCTCGAGAATTGCGCGACCTGCCACGGCTCAGGTGCCAAGCCGGGCACACAGCCGAAGACCTGTCCGACCTGCAACGGCCAGGGCCAGGTTCGCGTGTCGCAGGGATTTTTCTCGATCCAGCAGACCTGCCCGCAGTGCCACGGCACCGGCAAGATCATTCCGGAACCCTGCACGACCTGCGGCGGCGCCGGTCGGGTCAAGAAGCAGAAGACGCTGTCGGTCAAGATTCCCGCCGGCGTCGATCAGGACGATCGCATCCGGCTGGGCGGCGAAGGCGAGGCCGGCCTGAACGGCGGTCCGCCGGGCGACCTGTACGTCGTCGTCGGGTTGAAGCCGCATCCGGTGTTCCAGCGCGAGAGTAACGATCTGCACTGCGAAATGCCTATCAGCTTCGCCACCTCGGCTCTCGGCGGCGAAATCGAGATTCCGACGCTCGACGGCCACGCCAAGATCAAGGTGCCGCCCGAAACGCAGAGCGGGCAGGTCTTCCGCCTGCGCGGCAAGGGCATCAAGGGGGTGCGCAGCCACGCGCATGGCGATCTGTTCTGCCACGTCGCGATCGAGACGCCGATCAACCTGACCGCGCGCCAGAAGGATCTGTTGCGCGAATTCGAGGCGATCAACGCGGAAGATCCGGGCACGCACAACCCGCGCGCGAAGAACTGGTTCGACCGCGTCCGCGAGTTTTTCGGCCCCTGACGGGGGCCGCGCCGCCGGATCTCGCCGCCTTCGTGACCAAGGCAACCGCCGGCGGCACCGGCGTGCGGTACGACGTTATCGTCATCGGCGCGGGCGCGGCCGGGATGATGTGCGCGGCCGTCGCCGGTCGCCGCGGGCGGCGCGTGCTGTTGATCGAGCACTATGACAAGCTCGGCGAGAAGATCCGCATTTCCGGCGGCGGGCGCTGCAATTTCACCAACCTTCACGCCGGGCCGGCGAGCTACCTGTCGCAAAATCCCGCTTTCTGCCGCTCGGCGCTGTCGCGCTATACGCCGCGCGACTTTATCGAGCTGGTCGAACGCTACCGGATAGCCTGGCACGAAAAGACGCTCGGGCAGCTGTTTTGCGACCGGACCTCGCTCGACATCATCGCGCTGCTGAAAACCGAGTGCGATCGCGCCAGCGTGCAATGGCGAATGCCTTGCGCGGTGCAAGGCGTCGCGCACGAAGGCGGCGCCTTTGCGGTGGCGACCGCGATGGGACCGGTTCGCGGCGACGCGCTGGTCATCGCGACCGGCGGCTTGACGGTGCCGAAAATCGGCGCGACGCCGTTCGGTTATCGTGTCGCCGATCAGTTCGGGATCGCCGTCGTGCCGCCGCGGCCGGCGCTGGTTCCACTGGCGTTCGATCCCGCGGCGCTGGCGCGCTACGGTGACCTTTCGGGCGTCTCCGTGGACGCCGAAGTGTCCTGCAACCGCGGCAGATTTCGCGACGCGCTGTTGTTCACGCATCGCGGCCTCTCCGGCCCGGCGATCCTGCAGATTTCGTCGTACTGGAACGGCGGCGACGCGCTGTCGATCGACTTGCTGCCGGATGGCGACGCGCATGCGTGGCTGGAAAGCGAGCGCCGGTCGACGGCGCGACTGGACAACCTCCTCGCGCGCCGCCTGCCGCGGCGCTTCGCGCAGCAGTGGAGCGAAGCGCACGGCGCCGCCGTCCCGGTCAATGCGCTCGACGACAAACGCCGGCACGATCTCGCCGGCCTGCTGCATGCCTGGCCGGTGCTGCCGT
>JBDTNP010000050.1:0-5934 GCA_039933695.1 Betaproteobacteria bacterium
CGCCGCGGATGCCGCCGAGCGGATTCTTGATCTCGTGCGCCAGGCTGCGAATGAGATCGCGGTTCGCCTGCTGTTGCTCGAGCAGACGCTCCTCGCGCGCGATTTTCAACTGCTGATCGATGTGCCGGAATTCCAGCAGCAGGACCGCGCCGGGAACATCGACGATCGAAACCGTGCACGAAAGGTGCAGGCGCACCTTGCTGCCGATGCCGACCTCGAGCTCCTGCTCGGTGTACGACGCGCCGTTGGCCAGCGCCTTTTCGATGGCCTGGAACAGCGCCGGCGCATCCCCGAACACCGACTTCGCCGGATGGCCGATCAGCTGGCGCTTCGACAGCTCGAAAAGATTTTCCGCGGCCGGATTGACATAGCGTATGTCGAGACCGCCATCGAGCAGCACGACCGCGGTGGCCAGCAACTCCAGCCCGGAGCAGGAAGGCGGCGTTTCGTCAGCAGTGGGAAATGGCGGCGGCCCGGACATCGCAAACCTGTGCAGCAGGTACGCGATAGTAGCAAGTTCCGCGCCCGCGCCAGGGTCGCTCGCGCAACGCGGCGGTCGAGTCACTTCGACGCGGCCAGTTCCCTCTTCAAAGCCTCGATGTTCTTTTCATGCAGCGCCACTGTCTGGCGCAGGCGCGCAAGCCGATCGGCGTATTTTTGCGCATTGGCCTTTTCATCGGGCAGCGGCGGCGGCGTGCCGTCGCCGTACGCAGCGCGCGCTTCGGCCAGCAGCTTCTCCTCGGTTGCGAGCTCGTCGGTCAGAACCTTGTTGCGCAGAATGTCGCGGCCTTTTTGCGTTCCGGCGTCGACCTTCGGAAATCCGGTCGGCGTCGGTACCCTCGCTGAAGCGCTGGAAGGTGCGGCCCCTGACACATTGAAATATGCCGTGCCCGATGCAGTTTCGCACTTGTACGTTTCGATTGCCCCGGCGACTTGGACCGGTTTTTTGGAACAGCCGTTTTCCCTCGCCTTGTCGGCCAGTGACACCGCCGACGCGGTCGGGCTCCACATGCAGGCGCACAAGCACGCCACGCCGGCGCACCTCGCAACCAACGAACGCAAGGGAACCTCAGTCATCGGCGCAGTGTAGCAAAAACCGGGAACGGGCCGCCGCGCCGCCCCCGCCCGGCTGGTCTCTCCCCGCCCTCAGGAGCTGTAATACATATCGAATTCGACCGGATGCGTCGTCATGCGGAACCGCGTCACCTCCTCCATCTTGAGCGCGATGTAGGCGTCGATCATGTCGTTGGAAAACACGCCGCCGCGCGTCAGGTACTCGCGGTCGTTGTCGAGGTTGTCGAGCGCCTCGTCGAGCGACGCGCAAGGATGCGGGACCTTGGCGGCGACTTCCGGCGGCAGATCGTAGAGGTTCTTGTCGATCGGATCGCCCGGATGGATCTTGTTCTGCACGCCGTCGAGCCCCGCCATCAGCAGCGCGGCGAAGCAGAGATACGGGTTGGCCGTCGGATCGGGAAAGCGCACCTCGACCCGCCGTCCCTTCGGATTGCTGACGTACGGAATCCGGCACGCTGCCGAGCGGTTGCGCGCGGAGTAGGCGAGATTGATCGGCGCCTCGAATCCAGGCACCAGCCGCTTGTACGAATTCGTGCCCGGGTTGGTGATCGCATTGAGCGACTTGGCGTGCTTGATCACGCCGCCGATGTAGAACAGCGCGAACTCGGACAATCCGGCATAGCCGTTGCCGGCGAACAGGTTCTGGCCGCCCTTCCATACCGACTGATGCACATGCATGCCCGAGCCGTTGTCGCCGACGATAGGCTTCGGCATGAACGTCGCCGTCTTGCCGTAGGTGTGGGCGACCATGTGCACCGTGTACTTGAGGATCTGCATCCAGTCGGCCCGCTTGACCAGGCTGTTGAACCTGGTGCCGATCTCGCACTGGCCCGCGGCGGCGACTTCGTGGTGGAACACCTCGACCTCGACGCCTTGCTCCTCGAGCGAGAGCGAGATCGCGTTGCGGATGTCCTGCAGCGAGTCGACCGGCGGCACCGGGAAATAGCCACCCTTGACCGGTGCGCGATGCGCCGAGTTTCCGCCTTCGAAATCAGTCCTTCCCGTCGACCACGGCGCTTCTTCCGACTCGATCTTGACGGCGCAGCCCGACATATCCACGTGCCAGGTCACCGAGTCGAAAATGAAGAATTCCGGTTCGGGACCGAAATACGCGGTGTCTCCGAGCCCGGTCGACTTCAGATACGCCTCGGCGCGCTTGGCCAGCGAGCGCGGATCGCGATCGTAGCCCTTGCCATCGGTGGGCTCGACGACGTCGCACGTGACGTTGAGCGTGATCTCTTCGGTGAACGGGTCGATTCGTACCGTGTCGGCATCGGGCATCAACAGCATGTCGGATGCTTCGATCCCTTTCCAGCCGGCGATCGAGGAGCCGTCGAAGGCGTGGCCGCTGTCGAACTTGTCCTGCGTGAATTGCTTCGACGGGACCTGCACATGCTGCTCCTTGCCGCGCGTGTCCGTGAAGCGAAGATCAACGAACTTGACGTCCTTGTCCTTGATCATTTTCAGTACATCGGCGGATGCAGCCATGGGTTCTCCTGTTGGAATGGGGCGGAGCAGTTGAATTTGCTGCGCCGAAGCGGCGTGTTTCGCAGCGCATCAAAAAGCAGAAACTATGCCATAAGCGGCCGCTATTCGCACCGGGCGGAACAAGGGTTTGCGGCACCGGCGCGCCCGCGCGGCGGCATAGCCGCACCAAATTGATTCGCGCCGCGGCCCGCCCGCCACCGTATGGTGCGACGCGAGCGGTGGCGGGCGCGCGCCGAGTGCGGAGGTGCCGACCGCGCTATAATTTCTCCTGTGAGCGCGATCATTTTCCCACATTGCGACTCGGGGCAATGCGGCGACCGACGAGCGTCGCTGATCGCATCGGGTGCGCACCCCCGATGAGCGACGCCGCCGAATCGGTGCTGGCGGCAGGGCGCCGCCGCGCGGCGGACGGTTCGCTGCCCTACTTCGGTGCCGTGACGCCGTCCGAAGCCATGGCGTTGCTCGAGTCGGAACCCGCGGCGCGGCTGATCGACGTGCGCACGCGCGCGGAATGGGACTATGTCGGCCGCGTGCCTGGCAGCGTGCTGATCGAATGGAACACCTATCCCGACGGAGCGCGCAATCCGCAGTTCGTCGACGAGCTGCGCCGCACGGTCGGCGCAACCGATGCGCCGGTCCTGTTCCTGTGCCGCAGCGGCCATCGTTCGGACAGCGCCGCGCGCGCGGCGACGGCGGCCGGCTACTCGCGCGCGTTCAACGTCCTCGAAGGATTCGAAGGCAACAAGGACGCCACCGGGCATCGCGGCAACCTCGGTGGCTGGCGCAAGGCCGGCCTGCCCTGGGTTCAGGGATAGAACAGATAGACCTGGTAGCCGGCTTGCGAGGTCGTGCTCGCGTCGATGAACAGCTTCACCGTCAACTCGGCGTTGCCGGCGATGCCGCTGTCGAGGTTGGCGGCGCCGCTCAAGTATTCGCCGGGCGCGAACGCACGGCGGACGACGATCTGGTCCTGCGCGCTGGACAGGGTGAGCTCCAGGTACGGGTAACCGAGGGCGTGCGCCGCACGATTGCGTATCGTCGCCGACAGAATCAGCAGGCCCTTGTGCGCCGGGTCGGCCTGCAGGTCGGAGGCCTCGATCGACAACCCGGAGATGTCCTGAAGCGGCTTCAACTGGCAATCGGCGAGCGCGCAAAGCCGGATCAGCGCAGGCTTCGTCTGCGGCCAGTGGGCGGCGATGGCGTCGCGGAAATGGAACAAGGCCTGCGCGCCCAGGACGATCACCAGCAGCGGAATCAGCAGGCCATACGCCCAGGCCGGGAGGCCGAGGCGCTGTCGCGTCCTGGACGCCGAGAAGCGCGAGGCGTACGCGAGCTCGGGATCGATCGAGACCGCCGGGTTCGAGTCGTCGCCCACCGCCGGTTCGCGACGGTCATCGCTTTCCTCGTAGACGGGTGAGAGCGCCTGCGCATTGCGCAAGGTCACCGTAGGCGGACCGAGCTCCGCCTCGGACAGCTGCGCCTCGTCGTCGGGCCTGCGCGGGCGGGGCGCCAGCGAAACCAAGGCGAGCTCGCCGTCAAATACCGTGCGGCAATGCCCGCAGCGGACTTGCCCTTCACGCATTGCAAGCTGCTGCGAGCTCACGCGGAAAATCGTCTTGCAGCCGGGGCAGCGCGTGTATTTTTCTTCAGCCACGGTCACGACTCGCCTGATCTGCCTTCATGTCCGCCGACCCGTCAATGCCACCCATCCGTCGTCGCTCCCCCATGCGCCGAGTTTAAACCATCGCCGATACGCCCCGCGCACCGCCGCGACCTGGTCTTCGAGTATGCCGGAGAGCACGATCGAACCTCCCTCGCGGACGCGCGCGGCGAGCACCGGCGCGAGCAGGCGAAGCGGGTTCGCCAGGATGTTGGCGACGACGATGTCGACCCGGTCCGGCGCAAGCGCATCGGGAAGCGCGAAGCGCACGCTGACCCCGTTGCGCGCGGCATTCGCTCGGCTGGCGTCGATCGCCTGCGAGTCGACGTCGGTCCCCGCGACCGTGGCCGCGCCGAGCTTGGCCGCGGCGATGGCGAGAATGCCCGAGCCGCAACCGTAATCGAGCACCGACTGGCCCGGCGCGAGATTCGCGGCCAGCCAGCGCAGGCAAAGCCGCGTCGTCGGATGGCTGCCGGTTCCGAACGCCAGGCCGGGGTCCAGCTCGAGATTGATCGCGTGCGGATCGACCGGCTCGTGCCACGAGGGGATGACCCACAGGTTGTCGGCAATGTGCAGTGGCCCGAACTGCGCCTGCGTGCGTCGCACCCAATCCTGCTCGGACAAAGCTTCGAGCGTGAAGGCAGGCGCCTCGAGGCCCAGCGACGCCGCGGCGCGTCGAACGCTGGCTTCGAGGTCCGCGTCCGCCGTGAACAGCGCGGTCAGGCGGCAAAGCGCCCACAGGCCGCCGGCGTCTCCCGGCTCGCCGTAGCGAGGCGTCTCATGCCCGGTGCCGGCGTTGGCGTCGGCGGCGTCGACCGAAGCCGCGCCGGCGGCGAGCATCGCATCGGACCAGGCCTCGGCCGTCGCGGCGGGCGCATCGAAGCGCAATGCGACAAACGGCATCGGCGAGCCCGACCTAGGCCGTCTGCTTGTGCTTGGCCATCCGCTGCTCGAGATAGTGAATCGTCGTGCCGCCGCGCAGGAACGAATCGTCGAGCAGCAGCTCCTGATGCAGGGTGATATTGGTCTTGATGCCCTCGACGACCATTTCCGACAGCGCGACGCGCATGCGGGCGATCGCCTGCTCGCGCGTGTCTCCGTACGCGATCACCTTGCCTATCATCGAGTCGTAGTTCGGCGGCACGAAATAATTGTGATAGACGTGCGAATCGACCCGGATGCCCGGCCCGCCCGGCGCGTGATACGAAGTGATCCGGCCAGGCGAAGGCGCGAACGTGTCCGGATCCTCGGCGTTGATCCGGCACTCGATCGCATGCCCGCGCCGGACGACGTCGCGTTGCCGGATCGTCAGCCGCTGGCCCGCGGCGACGCGGATCTGCTGCTGGACGATGTCGATGCCGGTGATCATCTCGGTCACCGGATGCTCGACCTGGATGCGCGTGTTCATCTCGATGAAAAAGAATTCGTCGTCCTGGTACAGGAACTCGAACGTGCCGGCGCCGCGGTAGTTGATCTTGCGGCACGCTTCGACGCAGCGCTCGCCGATGCGCGTCAGCAGGCGCAGCGCGATCCCCGGCGCGGGCGCCTCCTCGATGATCTTCTGGTGGCGGCGCTGCATCGAGCAATCGCGCTCGAACAGGTAGACCGTGTTCTTGTGCTGGTCGGCCAGTACCTGGATTTCGATGTGGCGCGGCTTGTCCAGATACTTTTCCAGATACACGGTGGGGTTGCCGAACGCCGCGCCCGCTTCC
>JBDTNP010000051.1:0-2916 GCA_039933695.1 Betaproteobacteria bacterium
CCGTGCGTCGACGGATAGGTCACCATGATCGCCGCGAGATCGGCGCGATGCGCGGCGGCCTTGGCCTCCAGGTCGGCCAAGTCGACGTTGCCTTCGCGGTCGCAGGCCACGACGACGACCCGCATGCCGGCCATCTGCGCCGAAGCGGGATTGGTACCGTGCGCCGATGCCGGTATCAGGCAGACATCGCGCTGCCCTTCGCCGCGCGAGGCGTGATACGCCTTGATGATCAGCAATCCCGCGAACTCGCCCTGCGAGCCCGCGTTGGGCTGCAGCGATACCGCCGCGTAGCCGGTGATCGCGCACAGCATGCGCTCGAGCCCGGCGATCATCTCGCGGTAGCCGACCGTCTGGTTGGCCGGCGCGAACGGGTGCATGTGGGCGAACTCGTGCCACGTCACCGGGATCATTTCGAGGGTCGCATTGAGCTTCATCGTGCAGGAGCCCAACGGAATCATCGCGCGGTCGAGCGCGATGTCCTTGTCCGCCAGGCGTCGCAGATAGCGCAACATCGCCGTCTCGGAGTGATAGCGATTGAATGTCGGGTGAGTGAGAAACGGCGTCGTGCGGCGCAAGGCCGGCGGCCAGGCGTCGACTGTCGCCGATTCGATCGCGTCGAAATCGGGCAGTGCGGCGCCCTCGAGCGCGAAGATCGTCCACAAGAGCCGCACCCGGTCACGCGTCGTCGTCTCGTCCAGCGATACGCCGATATGCGCGGTGCCGATCCGGCGCAGATTGACGTGCGCCGCCGTGGCGAGCTCGTGAATCGCGCCGGTGCGCGCACCGGTGGCGATCGTCAGCGTATCGAAGAAGGTCTGGTTGACGCAGTCGAGCCCGAGTTGCCTGAGTCCGGCGCGAAGGATGGCGGTCAGGCGGTGCACGCGCTCGGCGATCGTCGACAGACCCCGCGGCCCGTGATAGACGGCGTACATGCTGGCAATCACCGCGAGCAGCACCTGCGCGGTGCAGATGTTGGACGTCGCTTTTTCGCGCCGGATGTGCTGCTCGCGCGTCTGCAGCGCCAGCCGGTAGGCCGGGTCGCCGTTGACATCGACGCTGACGCCCACCAGCCGCCCGGGGAGACTGCGCTTGAATTCGTCGCGCGTGGCGAGGAACGCGGCGTGCGGACCGCCGAAGCCCATCGGCACGCCGAAGCGCTGGCTCGAGCCGACGACGACATCGGCGCCCCATTCACCCGGCGGAGTCAGCATCGTCAACGCGAGCAGATCGGACGCGGCGATCACCATCGCGCCTTTGGCGTGCAGCCTCGCGGTCAGGTCGCGATAGTCGCGCACGTCGCCGTCCGCTCCCGGGTACTGCAGCATTACGGCAAAGCAATCGCGGCCCACCGCTGCCTCGGCGGGTCCTACGGTGACGGCGATGCCCAGCGGCCCGGCCCTCGTTCGCACGACATCGATCGTCTGCGGCAGCACATCGGCGGCGACATATATCGTCGTGCTCGATTGCTGGCTCACGCGGCGGCACAGCGCCATGCCTTCCGCCGCGGCAGTCGCTTCGTCCAGCATCGACGCATTGGCGATCGCCATCGCGGAAAGGTCGCAGATCATCGTCTGGAAATTGACCAGCGCCTCGAGGCGTCCCTGCGAGATTTCCGGTTGGTAGGGTGTATACGCGGTGTACCAGGCGGGATTCTCGAGAACGTTGCGCAGTATCACGCCCGGCGTGTAGGTGCCGTAGTAGCCCTGCCCGATATAGGTCGTATAGACGCGGTTCTTCGCCGCGAGGCCCCGCAACTCCTCGAGCGCTTCCTCCTCCCCTTTCGCTGCCGGCAGCGCCAGCGGCTTGCGGCTCCTGATCGCCGCCGGGACGATCGCGTCGATCAACGCACCTCGCGTCGCGAAGCCGAGCGTCTCCAGCATCGCCGCCTGGTCGGCGTCGTCGGTGCCGATGTGGCGGTGGACGAAGCCGCGATGCTGCTCGAGCTCGCGCAAGCTCAAGCGCGAGCGCGCGCCGCGTCCCGGTCCGGGTTCATTCATCGCCATTATCTGTCCTCGGTCGATCAGGATTCGCCCGCCGCCGCGATATACCCGGGTGCGTCCAGCAGCTTGGCCACGTCGCCCGCATTGGAGGGTTTCAGCCGGTACAGCCAGTTGCCATAGGCGTCGGCGTTGACCTTCTCCGGCGCGGCGACGACTGCCTCGTTGACCGCGAGCACGACTCCCGCGACCGGCGCATAGACATCGGAAGCCGCCTTGACCGATTCGACCACCGCGCAGGCTTCGCCGGCCTTGAGCATTCTGCCGACTTGAGGCAGCTCGATGAAAACGAGATCGCCCAGCGCCTGCTGCGCGTGATCGGTGATGCCGGTCGTAATCGCACCGTCCGGTTCGCTGCGGACCCATTCGTGACTTGCGGTGTATTTGAGCTCGGCGGGTACGTTCATCGGGTAGGGCTCCATGCCAGGGTGGTGGGATCGATGCGCAGACTGCATCATCGGTGCTTGGCTCAGTCGATCAGACTCTTGCCGTTGCGCACGAACGGCGGCTTGACCACGCGCGCGGCCAGCGGCTTGCCGCGCACATCGACGTGCACAATATCGCCCGGGGTGACGCGAGTCGGCAAGCGCGCCAGCGCGATCGAGCGGCTCAGTGTCGGCGAATAGCTGCCGCTGGTGACTTCACCGTCGCCGTGCGCAGTGCTTGCCCGCTGGTGCCTGCGCAGTATGCCGCCCTGGTCCTGCAGAACCAGACCCGCGAGCTGCCGCGACGGGTGCGCGGCGAGCAGCGCCGCCTTGCCGACGAAGTCGCGCGGGCTCGTCAGGTCGACGGTCCACGCAAGGCCGGACTCCAGCGGGTTGACAGCCTCGTCCATGTCCTGTCCGTAGAGGTTCATGCCCGCTTCCAGGCGCAGCGTGTCGCGCGCGCCGAGTCCGCAGGCCTTGACGCCCGCGGTCTG
>JBDTNP010000052.1:0-2273 GCA_039933695.1 Betaproteobacteria bacterium
ACGCCACGCAGGCCGCGATCAGCGCCGGCTACAGCCCGAACCGCGCAAACAGCAGCGCGCATCGGTTGCTCCGCGACGCGAGGATCAAGGCCGCGGTGGACGCGATCCGGGCCGAGGTTGCCGAGCGCGCCGGCTACACGGTCGAGCGTTGCATGACCGAGCTAGAGAAGGGAATGAACTTCGCTCTGTCGACCGAGAACGCCTCCGCCTACGTTCGCGCTGTCGAGCTCCGCGCCAAGCTGGCCGGGATCCTAGTCGACAAGGTCGACCTGCGGGCCGCGATCGGCGTGTTCCAGATCAACGTGCATGGCCTGACCGACCGGAGTGACTGATGGCCGATATCGTCCTCGACTACAAAGTGACGGCGCCGATGCTGCGCCGGTTCCACAATTCGCCGGCGTTCTTCCGCGGCGTGCGCGGTCCTTTCGGCTCCGGCAAGACGACGGCGATGATCCTCGAGCTCGCGATCCGCGCTGGCATGCAGAAGCCGGGCCCCGATGGGATCCGGCGCACGCGCTTCGCCGTCGTGCGGAACACGGCGCCGGAGCTCCTCTCGACGACGATAAAGAGCTTCGTGCAGTGGTATCCCGAAGGCTCGGGCAAGTTCAGTTTCGACTCGCCGATTACGTTCACGATGAAGCGCGGCGACGTGCACGCCGAGTACATATTTCTCGCGCTCGACCTGGCCGACGATGTGCGGAAGCTCTTGAGCCTCGAGCTCACCGGCTGCTACATCAACGAGGCGCGCGAGGTGTTGAAGGAGATCGTCGACGCTATAAGTGGCCGGGTCGGTAGGTTTCCCCCGATGCGCGACGGCGGCCCGACCTGGTCGGGCGTCATCGCGGACACGAACGCGCCCGACACGACGCACTGGTGGTACATCCTGGCCGAGCGTGACGACAGCACGGAGTACGGGCGCCGGTTGATCGAGTCGACTGAAGCGGCCGAGGCGCAATTGCGGGCCGAGGGATTGCTGCGCCCCGATCAACGCTTGTTCGAGTGGTTCGCGCAGCCGAGTGGTCGCTCGCCCGAGGCGGAGGGCCTCGAGCACTTGCAGCCAGGCTATTACACGCGACTCATGGCCGGCAAAGACGACGACTGGATACGGGTTTATGTCGACGGTCAATATGGGTACCTGGTCGAAGGGCGCGCCGTCTTTTCAAACTACCACGATTCGATGCACCTGGCGCCGACGCGCTTGGAAGCGATGCGCGGGTTGCCGTTGCTGATCGGCGCGGATTGGGGTTTGACGCCGGCGGCCGTCATCGGGCAGCGACTTGCCGACGGTCAATGGTTGTTGCTCGACGAGCTCGTGATGACGGACACCGGCATCGTTCGTTTTGCAGAACTGCTCACGGCCTACGTCGGCCAGCATTATCCGAATTTCGAGGTCGAGGGTTGGGGAGATCCGGCCGGCCAGGCGCGCGCGCAGACGGACGAGCGCACGGTGTTCGACATTATGAAGGTGCATACACCTTGGCGCTGGCGGCCGGCGCCATCGAACGATATCGCGATGCGCCTCGAGGGCGTTCGCAATGCGCTCTCGCGCCTGATAGACGGCAAGCCTGGCCTGGTGGTGTCACCGAAGTGTGTCGCGTTGCGCCGCGCGCTCGCCGGTGGATACCGCTACAAGCAACAGCGGAGCGGCATCGGCATCACATATTCGGAGTCGCCGGAAAAGAACGAATCGAGCCACGTCAGCGACGCGGTCCAATATTTGCTCGCCGGCGGGGGCGAAGGGGCGATTGTGATGGGTCGGGCTGCAATGAGCAGGCGGCGCGGGCTGCGGCCGACGCACGCGGTGATGGAATATAGATCTCTTGGTGAATGAGAGAAACGACAATGCAAACACCGAAGCAGCAACCAACCAGCAAGACTCCGGCGGCCCACGGCGAACTTGTTGGCGATCAGGGCCGAAGTGGTGGGCCGCAAGATAACCGCCCGCCCATGCTCGACTACGAGGCCACTGGCGCGCGGCGGCGAATGCGGCCGACACACGCGATCACCGAGTATGAATCCCTCGGCTGAATAGGAGAACGACGATGCAAGGGAAAGCAGCGCAGCAACCTATTACCAGCAAGACGGCGACCCCGGCGAAGCTGCTCGGGATCATGTCAGAAATGCTCAAGCGCAAGGTCACGGATCCGCCGACGTTGATCGACTACGAGGCCGCCTGCGCCGAGATCGAGGAGATGCTGTCGAATCAATCGCTGGTAGCGACGGAGGCCGAACACGAGGCGGTGGCGCTGCTGGCGGAACTCGCCGTCGATGAT
>JBDTNP010000053.1:0-6654 GCA_039933695.1 Betaproteobacteria bacterium
GCCGCGTATAGCGCCTCGTCGCCGGAGAGCTCTCGCGCCGCCAGCGCCCGGGCTTCGGCGTCCGGCAGCGGCGAGCCGGTTTCGGTCCAGGCCTGGACCTCCTCCAGGCCGCCCCGCTCGTAGCGCGCCTCTAGCTCGGGCCTGCCGCTGCGATACCAGGATCGCTTGACCCCGTGCAGCTTGCTGTCGACGTACGGCGCCTCCGATTTCGGCCGCAGCTCGCGGCCGCTGCCGCGAGTCGTATACCACAGCGCGATCGTGCCGCTGCGCGCGCCGTCGCTATAGGGTATGACGCCGATCCGCGCCCCGTCGCTGGTCCAGAAGATGAACGTGCCGGTCTTGCCGCCCTGGCTGAATGCGCCGACGACTCTCAATCGGCCGTCGGCCTGATAGAGCTCGTAAGCGCCGTTCGGGACACCGTCGCGGCAGGCGCCGACGGCCTCGAGCTGCTGCGCACCGGCGCCGGCGGCCAGGGCCGCCAGCGCCAGGCTGCCGCGCGCTAAGCTACGCGCCGGGCCCACCAGGCCGCGATCTCGCCGACGATGCCGCGGCGGAACGCGAGGACGCAGACGACGAAAATGACGCCGGTGATGATCGTCACCCATTCGCCGAAGCCCGCCAGATAGTTTTCCAGCCCGGCGATGACGAACGCGCCGACGACCGGCCCGAAGATCGTGCCCATGCCGCCGAGCAAGGTCATCAGCACGACCTCGCCCGACATCGACCAGTGCACGTCGGTCAGCGATGCCAGCTGGAACACGATCGCCTTGGTCGCGCCCGCCAGGCCCGCCAGCGTCGCCGACAGCACGAACGCGAGCAGCTTGTAACGGTCGGCGTCGTAGCCCAGCGAGATCGCGCGCGGCTCGTTCTCGCGGATCGCCTTGAGCACCTGGCCGAACGGTGAGTGAATGATCCGGTAGATCAGCAGGAACGCGGCGATGAATATCGTCAGCACCGTGTAGTAGATCGCCAGCGGCTGCGACAAGTCGAGGATGCCGAACAGGTGGCCGCGCGGCACGGCCTGGATGCCGTCTTCGCCATGGGTGAACGGCGTCTGCAGATAGAAGAAATAGATCATCTGGGCCACGGCCAGCGTGATCATCGCGAAGTAGATGCCCTGGCGGCGTATCGCCAGAGACCCGACGACTGCACCGAGCAGCGCCGCGGCCGCCGTTCCGGTCGCGATCGCGAGCTCTGGCGAAAATCCCCAAACCTTCGCCGCATGCGCGCACACATAGCCAGCAGTGCCGAGAAACATCGCGTGCCCGAACGAAAGCAGGCCGCCAAAGCCCAGCAGCAGATTGAACGCACAGGCGAACAGCGCAAAGCACAGCGCCTTCATCAGGAACACCGGATAGACGCCGACCAGCGGCGCGATCGCGAGTGCCGCCGTCATCAGCACGGTGCCGATCAGCATCGTCGCATGCGGTCCGCGCCAGGGCGAGGGGGCTGGGGCCGCGGTCGACATCTAGCGCTCGCGCCCGAACAGCCCGGCCGGCCGGAACATCAGGACGATCACCATCACGACGAATATGACGGTGTTCGATGCCTCCGGATAGAAGTACTTGGTCAGGCCTTCGATGATGCCAAGACCGAACCCGGTGAGGATCGCTCCCATGATCGACCCCATGCCGCCGATCACGACGACGGCGAACACGACGATGATCAGGTCCGCGCCCATCAGCGGATTGACCTGGTAGATCGGCGCAGCCATGACACCGGCGAGAGCCGCCAACCCTACGCCGAAGCCGAACGTCAGCGTGATCATGCGCGGCACGTTCACGCCGAACGCCTGAACCAGCGTCGGGTTCTCGGTCGCGGCGCGCAGGTAGCTGCCGAGCTTGGTGCGCTCGATCACATACCAGGTCGAGAAGCACACGACCAGCGATGCGACGATGACCCACCCGCGGTAAATTGGCAGGAACATGAAACCGAGGTTCATGCCGCCGGTAAGCTCCGACGGGATCTGGTACGGCAGCCCCGACGAGCCGAACTCGTTCCGAAACAGGCCCTGGATGATCAGCGCCAGCCCGAACGTGAGCAGCAATCCGTACAGGTGATCGAGCTTGTACAGCCGCGACAGCATCGTGCGCTCGATCAGCATCCCGATCGCGCCGACGCCGACGGGCGCGAGGAGCAGCGCCCACCAGTAGCCAACACCGGCCTTGTTCAGCAGGAACCACGCACAGAACGCGCCCATCATGTATTGCGCGCCGTGCGTGAAATTGATGATGTTGAGCAGCCCGAAAATCACCGCCAGGCCCAGCGACAGCATCGCGTAGAACGCGCCGTTGATGAGCCCGATCAGCAGCTGGCCAAAGAGTGCCTGCAATTAGATCCTTCTAAATGCTTGCGGCTAGTTATTGCGCCGAAATCATTATCCGTCGCGTCGGACGATGCCAGTGCTTAAGCTAAGGCGTGACGCGGCGACGGATAACTGCTCGCCTTGGAGGGGCGCTATGGCGCCCCTCAACGCTTCGCTTCCAAAAATCGGCGGCGGTGTTACTTGACCAGTGAGCAACCTCCATCGGCGAGCGGCCGGAAAGCCTGGTCGGGCGGGATCGTCGCGCGCACCTTGTAGTAGTCCCACGGGCCTTTGGATTCCGACGGCTTTTTCACTTCGACCAGGTACGCCGGGTGGATCTTGCGGCCGTCGACGCGAATCGAGCCTTTCCCGAACAGCGGATCGTCCGTCGGCATTTCTTTCATTTTGGCGATCACCTTGGTACCGTCATCGCTCTTCAGCGCCTCGACCGCCTTCAGATAGTGCAACACCGACGCATAGACGCCGGCGTGCACCATCGTCGGATGGATGCCCTTGTCCGCCGCGGCGAAACGCTTGGCGAATGCGCGTGTCTGGTCGTTCGTGTCCCAGTAGAACGTGTTGGTCACGATCAGGCCTTGCGCTGTCGCCAGCCCAAGTCCATGGATGTCGGTGAGAAAGACCAGCAGGCCGGCCAGGTTCTGCCCGCCTTTGACGATACCGAACTCAGCTGCTCCCTTGATCGCGTTAGTCGTGTCTCCGCCGGCATTGGCCAGCCCGATGATCTTGGCCTTGGACGCCTGAGCCTGGAGCAGAAACGAGCTGAAGTCCTGGTTATTCAACGGATGCCGGACCTTGCCCAAGACCTTGCCGCCATTCTTGAGCACGACCGCTTCGGTATCACGTTCGAGCGCCAGCCCGAAGGCATAGTCTGAGGTCAGGAAGAACCAGGTATCCCCGCCCGACTTGACGATGGCGCTGCCTGTACCGTTGGCGAGCATCCAGGTGTCGTACGTCCAGTGCACGGTGTTGGGCGAGCAGGCCTTGCCTGTCAAGTCCGAGCTGGCTGCTCCGGATACCAGGAAGGCCTTCCCCTTGTCGCGGGTGATCTGGTTGACGGCCAGCGCGACGCCGGAATTGGGAACGTCGACGATGACGTCAACCTTGTCGACGTCGTACCACTGCCGCGCGAGCGCCGAACCGACGTCAGGCTTGTTCTGATGGTCGGCGGAGATGAGCTCGACCTTGTAGCCGCGCTTCTCGATGCCCGAATCCTCGACGGCCATCCGCGCGGCCGCCACAGATCCCGCGCCGGCCAGGTCGGTATACAGGCTCGACATGTCGGTCAGGACGCCGATCTTGATCATATTGTCCGAGATCTGTGCGTACGCCGCTCCGGCGGCCAACGTACCGGCCATCGCCAGGGCGAGCAGACTGCGTTTGAATACGTTCATCAGACTTTTCCTCTTTGAGAACTGCGATAACAAAAGGCTTGGGCTCAGACGCCGAGGTACTGGTGCAACTTGGGCATTTTCGCATCAAGCTCGGAATTGGCAATCATGTCGATAATGCGACCGTGTTCCATCACGTAGTGGCGGTCGGCGACGGTTGCGGCAAAGTGGAAGTTCTGCTCGACCAGCAGGATCGTGAAGCCCCGGGCTTTCAGCTGGCCTATCGTGCGCCCGATCTGCTGCACGATCACCGGCGCGAGCCCCTCGGTCGGCTCGTCGAGCAGCAGCAGATGCGCGCCGGTGCGCAGGATGCGCCCGATGGCCAGCATCTGCTGCTCGCCGCCGGAAAGCTTGGTGCCCTGGCTCGCGCGCCGTTCGGCGAGATTGGGAAACAGCTGATAGATCTGCTCGACCGCCAGACCGCCGTCGCGCACCTTCGGCGGCAGCAGCAGGTTTTCCTCGACGCTCAAGCTCGCGAAAATGCCTCGTTCCTCCGGACACCAGGCTATGCCCAGTCGCGCGATGCGGTTCGACGCCAGGTTCACCGTCTGCCGATTTTCGAACAGGACCGAGCCTGCGCGCCTGGGCACCACCCCCATGATCGCCTTCAGCGTCGTCGTCTTGCCGGCGCCATTGCGGCCCAGCAGGGTCACGACTTCGCCTTGCGCCACGTCGAAAGCGACGCCGTGCAGGACATGCGATTCGCCGTACCATGCCTGCAGGTCGCGCACCGCGAGCAGAGGCGCGGCCGCTTCGCCGGTCCGGAGCGCGGCTTCAGGCATGAACGCCGCCGAGATACGCTTCGATCACCGCCGGATTTTTCGACACCGACGCGTAATCGCCCTTGGCCAACACCTCACCGCGGGCGAGCACGGTGATGTGATCCGACAGATTCGAGACCACCGACAGGTTGTGCTCGACCATCAGCACCGTCCGGTTGGCGGAGACCTTGCGGATCAGTGCGGCAATGCGATCGACATCCTCGTGCGTCATGCCGGCAGTGGGCTCGTCCAGCAGCAGCATTTCGGGATCGAGCGCCAGGGTCGTGGCTATCTCGAGCGCGCGCTTCCTGCCATACGGCAGCTCGACAGCAGTCTGGTTTTCGAACTTTTCCAATCCGACGGCATGAATCAATTCGCGGGCGCGTGCGTCAAGGTCGCGAAGCACGCGCTCGGAGCGCCAGAAATCGAGCGAGCGGCCGCGCTTTCTCTGCAACGCCACGCGCACGTTTTCGAGCACCGTCAGATGTGGAAACACGGCCGAGATCTGGAACGAGCGCACCAGGCCCATCCGCGCTATTGCGGCTGGCCGCGAGCCGGTGATTTCGGCGCCCTTGTAGAAGATCTGGCCGCGCGTAGGTGTCAGGAAATGGGTCAGCAGGTTGAAGCAGGTAGTCTTGCCGGCCCCGTTGGGTCCTATCAGCGCATGTATGGTGCCGCGTCGCACTTGCAGATCGATGCCATTGACGGCGACAAAACCCTTGAACTCCTTGGTCAGTCCGCGAGTCTCGAGAATGATGTCTTCGGCCATGCCTGTCCGGCCACGCCGACTGCCCGGACTCCCCCTCTCGTCGTGTCGGGCGATTATCCGGGCCGCGACGCGGCTTGGCAATCGAAACCGGGGGCGGCAACCGAATCCTTAGCCGACGCTAAAGTACCGGATCAGTCGTCCCAGCGTGGCTTGCGTTTGCCGACAAAAGCCGCGACGCCTTCCTGCGCGTCCGCGCCCAGCATGTTCTGCGTGATGACCTCGCTGGCATCCGCATAAGCCTCGATGAGGGTCTGCTCCAGCTGCCGGTAAAAGAACTTCTTGCCGGCGGCAAGCACGCGCCGGGGCTTGCCCATCAGCACCTGCGCCAGCGCGGTGACCTCGGCATCGAGCCCTCCCGGAGGCGCGACGCGATTGACCAGCCCCCAGGCGAGCGCCGTGGGCGCGTCGATGAATTCGCCGGTCATCACCATCTCGAACGCTCGCTTGGCGGCGATATTGCGCGACACCGGCACGCCCGGCGTCGCGCAGAAGAGCCCGAAATCGATGCCCGAGGTGGCGAAGCGGGCGTCGGCGGCGGCGACGGCCATGTCGGCCGCTGCAACCAGCTGGCACCCGGCGGCCGTCGCGATGCCATGCACCTTCGCGATCACCGGTTGCGGCAGGCAACGCAAGGTGAGCATCACCTCGCAGCAGCTCCTGAACAGGTCGCCGATGAACTCCTCGGTCGAGTTCGCCAGCATCTCCTTCAAGTCGTGGCCCGGGGAGAACGCGCGACCGGCGCCGGCGAGCACAACGACGCGAACCGAATCGTCCGGTGCGATCGCGTCGAGCGCGGCCTGCAGCTCGCCCAGCATCGCGCGGTTGATCGCGTTGAATTGCGCCGGCCGGTTCAGGGTCAGCGTGGCCACGCCGCCGGCATCTGTGCGCAGGAGCGTCACCTCGGCCGGGGATTCGAATGGAGGAGGATTCATCGCGCCCTACTCGATCGCGCTGGTCGAGCGGACGCGCTCGCGCAGCACGAATTTCTGGATCTTGCCGGTCGACGTCTTGGGCAGCTCGCCGAAGATCACGCGTTTCGGCGCCTTGAAACGCGCCAGAAGGGTGCGGCAATGCTC
This sequence comes from Betaproteobacteria bacterium, assembly GCA_039933695.1. GTDB lineage: Bacteria > Pseudomonadota > Gammaproteobacteria > Burkholderiales > Casimicrobiaceae > PALSA-1003. The sequence continues at coordinate 6,321 of JBDTNP010000053.1, forward strand.
GATCAACTCGGCCTCGGTCACCGCCGCGCCGGCCTTGATCTCGACGAAGGCGCAGGGCGTCTCGCCCCACTTCGGGTCGGGCTGCGCCACGACGGCGGCGGCGAGCACGGCCGGATGGCGATACAGCGCGTCCTCGACTTCGATCGAGCTGATGTTCTCGCCGCCCGAGATGATGACGTCCTTCGAGCGGTCCTTGATCTTGACGTAGCCGTCCGCCTGCAGCACCGCGAGATCGCCCGAATGGAACCAGCCGCGGGCGAACGCCTCTTCGGTGGCCGCCGGATTCTTGAGATAGCCCTTCATCGTGATGTTGCCGCGAAACATGATCTCGCCC
>JBDTNP010000054.1:0-8388 GCA_039933695.1 Betaproteobacteria bacterium
CGACTCGCCACTGCTCGCCGCGTGTTCGTCCGCCGCCGCGATGTGGGCCGCCAACGCCGCGACCGTCAGTCCGTCGGCCGACACCGCCGACCGCCGCGTGCATTTCACGCCGGCCAATTTGAGCTCGCATTTCCATCGCGCGATCGAAGCGTCGACGACGACCCGGGTGCTGCGCGCGATCTTCGCCGACGAGGCTCGATTTGCCGTGCACGACCCGTTGCCGGCCGCGGCCCAATTCGGCGACGAAGGCGCCGCCAACCACACCCGCTTCGCTTCGGACCCGGCCGCGCCCGGCGTCGAGCTCTTTGTCTACGGCCGGGTCGCCTATGCCACGGCAGAGAGAGCACCGTCGCGCTTTCCGGCACGGCAGACGCGCGAAGCCTCGCAAGCGATTGCGCGGCGCCACGGCCTCGATCCGGCACGCACCTTGTTCGTCCAGCAGAACCCCGCAGCGATCGACGCCGGCGTGTTCCACAACGACGTGATCGCCGTGGGCAACGACGCGGTGCTGTTCTGTCACCAAAGCGCGTTCGTCGACCAGCAAGCATTGCTCGCCGAGCTCTCCGCGGCCGTCGGGCCGGCGTTCACGCCGGTCGTCGTTCCCGCGGCGGAAGTGAGCGTCGAGCGCGCGGTGGCGACCTACCTGTTCAACAGCCAGCTGCTGACGCGCGCCGGCGGCGGCATGCTGCTGGTCGCGCCGGCCGAATGCGCCGAGGATCCGTCGGTCGGCGCCTATCTGGCGCGGCTCGTCGCCTCGGGCGGACCGATACGGGAAATGCTGACCTTCGACCTTCGGCAGAGCATGAGGAACGGCGGCGGTCCGGCGTGCCTTCGCCTTCGCGTCGCGCTTACCACTGCCGAACGCGCGGCGATCCGCGCGAACGTGTGGCTGGACGACGCGTTGCACACGGCGCTGGTCGGCTGGGTCGAGAGAAATTATCGGGACAGGCTCTCGCCGGCGGATCTCGCCGACCCGACGCTGCTCGTCGAAGGGCGGCGCGCGCTCGACGAGCTGTCCGCGCTGCTACGACTGGGCAGCGTCTACCCCTTCCAGCGCGACGCTTGAATTCCGATCGGGTGCAGCAGGCGCGCCGTCACTGCGCGTTCGCGGCGAGGCGGAACAACAGTGGAACCTCGAGCGTCTTGGCGTGCGAGACGCCATGCGCCCACAGCCCGTCCTCGCCCCAGCAGTCGCCGTGATCGGCGCAGACGATCACCGTGCCGTCGGCGAAACGCTCGAGCAACGGCACCAGCGCCGCATCGCAGTATTCGATGCATGCGATCTGCCGCCGCCTCGCCTCGGCGGCGTCGTTGTTGTCGCCGAACGGCACGCTGGGGTTGTAGCCGGAGCTCCACGATGCCCCCTCATGCCAGTACGGCACATGCGTTTCGGCCAGGTTGAGAAAGACGAACGGCGGCGCGTCCGGCTTGACCTTCAGCAGCGTGCCGTCAATCCACTTGATCTGTTTTTTCAGATGAGCGCCGCCGGCGAAGCCGAAGGCGTCGAAGTCCTGGCTTAACACGCGGCCGGTCGGATACTCGGGATTGAACCAGTTCACCGCACCGCTGCCGATCGTCCGGTAGCCTCGATTCTTCAGGCCGTCGATGACGTTGCGTCCCTTCAGGGTCATATAGGGCGCGACGACGCCGGGATCGCCGCCTCCGTCCATCCGAAAAATCTTCCCGTACTTCGGATTCACGTACGGCTCGCGGCGCAGCGGATCGCCGGGCGTGAATCCCATGAAAAACGCCGCGTGCGAGGCGAAGGTGAAATGCGACGGCGCCTGCGCGCGAACCAGCGGGCCGATCGCGCTCAGGTTCGGCGTCTTCGCCTCGACGAAGGCGTCGTAGCGGCACGAGTCGAGCGTGACGAATAGGATCGGTGGCAGCATGCTGTTCGAGCCTGGCAGCGCGGCCTTTGGACGCGACCTGGTCGCGCATTTTACCGCAGCGGACACACGAGCCGGCCTGCGCCGGCTCGTGCGCCTAGTCGATCAGCGGTTCGGGCAGCGTGCGGTGCCGGCGCACCGGCGACCAGAGCACGGCGGCAGCCGACAGCACCAGCCCGAGCAGGCCGACCGCAAGCAAGGTCGACCGCAAGCCGATCTCACTCGCCAGCGCGCCGCCGACCAGCGAACCGATCGGCGCGGAGGCGACGGTGACAAAACGCATCGTCGCCGTCATGCGCCCGAGCAGCCGGTCGGGCGTGATCGCCTGCCGCAGCGACAGATAGTTGATCGCGTACAAGATCGCGCCGAAATCGAACACCAGCATCGCCGTCCCGAGCAGCAAGGTCGCGAGCCACGGCGGTCCGCCGATCAGCCCGTACGCCTGCCAGCCGAAAGCCGACAGGATCAGCCCGTGGACGATCACCGGGCCGATACCGAACCGCGCCGACAAGCGCTCGGCCAAAGCCGACGCGAGCACGCAGCCGGCGCCGCCGAACACAAAACAGATCCCGATCGCTCCGGCCGACAGGCCGAGATCGCGCGTCGCGAACAGAATCAGCACGGCGACCTGCATGTGATGCAGGAACTGCCATGTTCCCGCCAGCCAGGCGAGACCCCACAGCGTCCGATTGCCCCAGACGAGTTTCAACCCTTCGCCGATCTCGCGCCAGACGCCGCCGCTGCCGCCATCGCGCGCGACGTCGCTCGGGGCATTGATCCGTCGCAGCATCAGGGCGGAGACGAAAAACGTCATCGCATCGAGTGCGATCGCGAACGGCGCGGTCAGCACGTGGATCAGGCCGCCGGCGATGCCGGGACCGACCAGCGCCGCCGAGGTTTCGCCCAACGTCACCTTGGCGTTGGCCTCGACCAGCCGCTTGCGGCCGGCCATCTGCGCCAGCAACACCTGGTACGCGGCGCCGCCGACGACGTTCTGCATGCCGCACAGGAAACCGACGGCGAACAGAATTTCCATCGACAGCACGCCGAACCATGCGGTGACCGGAATCGCGAGCAGCGCAATCCCCCGCCCGACGTCCGCGGCGATGATCACCGGCAGCTTGCGCACGCGGTCGAGCAGCACGCCAGCGTGCAGGCTGAACAGCGCGAACGGGAGCGTCTCGAGCGCGACCAGGATGCCCATTTGCATCGGCGTCGCGTTGAGCAGCAGTGCCGCGGTCAACGGCAGCGCCAGATTGGTGATCTGCGCGCCGAACGAGGTGACGGTCAGCGACAGCCAAAGCCTCCGGAAGCTCGCGGAAAGCCAAAGGCCGCTGAAGTTGCGGCGAAACCAGTGCTGTAATTTATCGGTATCGTTCATCGTTCGTTTCCTCCGGCCGCGGCGATGATGCGCGCGGCCGCCGGTCATTCGCCACCGGCGAGAAACGAAAGGCGGGTAAACCCCGGATCCCGATTCCCGCCGAGCCCGGCGGGAATGCCCGGGCTAAGGTCGCGGCAGCGGCATCCCCGGCCCGAAGCCGGAGAAATGCGCGCCGGAAGGAAACTCTCCTGCAAACGCGCGCGCCGCGATCGCAATCGCGGTGACAAAGGTCGTCGGCGTTCTGGTCATGGCAGGAGCATCCCTGAATAGTGGTTGAAGTCGACGTCAGTGTACGCGAGATCGGCGACGCCACGCAATCGCAGCGCGCGAGATTGTCGCGATTCGAACGCCCAAGTGTCGTATTTGCGTAACGACACCGGACACGTCGCCCCGGCGCAGGCGTCCCCCCGGCGCAGGCCGGGGCCCAAGCAGCGATACCGACAGGCACAAGGTCGCAACTTGGATCCCGGCCTTCGCCGGGATGACGGTCAGCCGCCTGCCGCCCGGCGCTTCATATCGATGTCGTAGTACTGCCACGGATGCACGTAGAACGTGTTGTATTTGTACCCTTGCAGCCACGGCTGCACGAGGATGGTTTCGCGCCGGTAAACGCTCAGTTGCCACGGCGCGTATGCGGTAACGAGCTCGGACAGGCGGTGAAACAGTCTCAGACGTTCGGGGCCCTCGGGCATCAAGCGGGCGCGACTGAACAGCGCGTCGAACTCGGGCAGGCGGAAACGCGCCAGGTTCTGATCGCCGGCGTTCGGCCCGTACAGCAGATCGAAGAACCCGACGCCGTCCGGCGTCGAGCTCGTATTCGCCAGCTGCCACATCTGCAGCTTGCCGGCGCGCCCCATCTTCAACAGGTCCGGCCACTTCTGCTTGACGAATTCGATGCGCAGGCCGACCGCGGCGAGGCTTTTTTGCCACAGCTCGTCGTACAGCCGGTCGCTGCTCGACGGCGGCGAGGCCAGCGCCAGCACCAGCGGCTTGCCGTCGGGCAGGTCGCGCCAGCCGTCGCCGTCGCGATCGATGTAGCCGAACTTGTCGAGCAGCGCCTTCGCGCCGGCGACGTCGTAGCGCACGTAGCCGCGGAAATTCGGATCGTGGCCCTCGACATTCGGCGGCAACGGCTGCGTCGACGGCTCGGCCTGGCCCTGGCGCGCAATGCGTATGTCCTCGTCGACGTTATAAGCCATGCTGATCGCACGGCGGAGCGCGATCCTGTCGGTGGTCAGCCCGCCGACGACCGGATCTTCCATGTTGAAATACGTGTAGACGATCGCGGGCTGGATGCCGGTGCCGACGCGGATGCCGCGCTTGGCGAGCTCGGGCTTGAGCTTGCCGTCCGGTTCCAGCACGTTCCAGATCAACTCGTTGGGAATCTGCAGATAGTCGAGGTTCCCGCTCAGGAACGCGAGCAGGCGCGGATTCGATTCCTCCATGATGCTGATTTCAATCCGCCCGATCATCGGGATTTTTTTGCCGCGCATCGTCGCGAGCAGCGCCTTGTCGGCGGGATCGGTGCTGTCAGGATAGCTCTGGTCGCGAAAGCTCGGGTTCGCCTCCAGCGTGATGCGCTGTCCGCGGCGCCATTCCTTCAGCCGGTAGGGCCCGGACCCGACCGGGTTGGCCATCGCCCAGCCGCTGGCGTCGCCATGGGCTTCGATGACTTCGCGTGCGACCGCGGCCGTGTTGATCGTCGTCAGGTCGGACAGCAGCGTGTACTCGGGCTGATCGAACCTGAGCCGGATCGTGTACCGGTCGATCGCCTGCAGGCCTTCGATCGGTGCATCGTAATCGAATCGGCCTCCCGGCTTTTTGGCGGCCGCGATCGGCGCCGCGATGCCGGAAAGCTTGCCATCGAAAACCGCGATTGCCGGAGAGCGCGTCTTCGGGTCGAGAATGCGCTTCCACGCGTAGACGAAATCGCCCGCCGTGAGCTCGCGCGTTTTTCCCTTGAACACCGGGTCGTCGGCGAAGTAGATGCCCGGGCGGACCTTGATCGTCCAGGTCTTGCCGTCGGGAGAGACTTCCGGCAGCCCCGCCGCGACGCTCGGCACCAGCTTGTACGGACGCGCCAGAAGATCGTAGACGTAGAGCGTGTCGAAAATCGCCCGGTTGACGTACTGCGAATAGAGGTCGTTCACCGCCGCCGGATCGAAGCCCGTTTCGGCGATCGGCAGAGCGACGCGCAGCACCTTGTCCTGATCGGCGGCGTGCGCATCCAGGCTTGCGGCCAGCGCGAGCACGACGGCAAATCCGCGCGCTAGGACGGCGGCGAAGCCGCCGAACGATTGAAGCCCCGCGATCATCGCCCGATCATTTGAGCGTGGACGTGCGGCGCGCCACATCGATGTCGAGATATTGCCACGGATGCTGCTGGATCGGGTTGTACTTATATCCGAGCAGCCAGGGCTGCACCAGCGCGTTCTCGTAGCGGTAGATCGTCACCGCCCATGGCACATAGATGCCGATCAGCTCGGTCATGCGCTGCATCAGCTTGTCGCGCTCCCGACCTTCGGGCAGCGAGCGCGCCTGCACATAAAGCCGATCGTATTCCGGCAGCCTGAACCGCGTCAGGTTGGAGAACCCGGCGTTTTCGCCGTACAGGAGCGAGAGAAAGGTGAAGCCCTCGGAAGTGACGCTGATGTTTGCCGCCTGCCACATCTGCAATTGTCCGAGGCGGGCCGCTTTCAGCTGGTCGGGCCACTTCTGCTTCGAGAATTCGACGCGCAGCCCCAACGTCGCGAGATTGCGCTGCAACAGCTCGTCCTGCTGGCGCGCCAGCCCCTCCGGCGGCGACGAAAAGCGCAAGGTCAGCGGGCGGCCGTCGGGCGCCTCGCGCATGCCATCGCCGTCGCGATCGACGTAGCCGAACTTGTCGAGCAGCGCGCGGGCGCCTGCGACATCGCGGCGGATGTACTTCTCGAGCTTCGGATTGTGCCCGCTGACGTTGGGCGGAATGAACTGCGTCGCGCGCCGCGCCTGGCCGTGACGGATCACGCGGGCATCCTCTTCCGCGTCGTAGGCCATCGCGATCGCGCGGCGCAGTGCGATCCGGTCGTTGGCGTAGCCGCCGACGACCGGGTCCTCCATGTTGAACGCGAGTCCGGTGATCACCGGCTGCGCGTCGCGCTCCAGGCGGATGCCACGCTGCGCGAACCGCTCCTTGAGCTTGTTGCCCGGATCGAGCACGTTGCTCGCCAGCTCCGGCGGCACCAGCAGGTAATCCTGCCGGTCCTGCTCGAACGAAAGCAGCCGCGGATTGGCTTCCTCGATGACGCTGATCTCGATCTGGCCGATCATCGGTATTTTCTTGCCGGAGAGCTTTTGCGCCAGCGCGCGATCGGCTGGATCGCTGCTCGCCGGATAGATTTCCTCGCGAAAGCCCGGATTGGTCTCGAGCACGATCCGCTGGCCTCGGCGCCATTCCTTCAGCCGGTACGGCCCGGTGCCGACCGGATTCGCCATCGTCCATCCGTTGCCGTCGCCGTAGGCTTCGACGACTTCGCGTGCGACCGCGGCGCTGCCGCTGACGGTCAGGTTCGACAGAAGCTCGGCGTCGGGAAAGTTGAGCTTGAAACGCAGCGTGTAGCGATCGATCGCCTGCAAGCCGTCGACCGGCGCGTCGTAATCGAACTTGCCGGTCTGCCTGGCCTTGGCAACGATCGCATCGGCGCCGACGAAACGCCCTTCGTACAAGCCCAGGCTGTTCGAGCGCATCGCCGGATCGAGTGCGCGCTTGATGGCGTAAACATAGTCGGCGGCGGTGAGCTCGCGACGGCGGCCCTTGAAAGCCGGGTCGTCGGCGAAATAGATGCCCGGGCGCACGCGCATCGTCCAGGTCAACCGGTCGGCGGAGATTTCGGGCAACGCCGTCGCCGTATTGGGGACCAGCCTGAACGGCCTCGCCAGATAGTCGTACTTGTACAGCGGATCGAAGATCGTGCGGTTGACGTAGTTCGAATAGGCGTCGCCCGCGGCCTGCGGGTCGAAGCCGGTCTCGGCGACCGGGATCGCCACGCGCAGCACCTTGGCGGATTCGGCGGCGTAGACCGGCGCGAACGACGCCGCGACGGCCAGCGACAGCGGCACCGCGAGCGCCGCCGCAATGTCGCGCCAGCGCCGGGCCGGCATCCGCATACTAAAGCAGCTTTTCGATGTCGGCGGCGATCGCCTCGGGCTCGACCTTAGGAGCGTAGCGCTCGACCACCCTGCCCTTGCGGTCGACCAGGAACTTGGTGAAATTCCACTTGATCGCCTCCGAGCCTAAGAGGCCCGGCTTGGCTGTCTTCAGGTGCTCGTACAAGGGCGCCGCGTTCTTGCCGTTGACGTCGATCTTGGCGAACATCCGAAATGTCACGCCGTAATTGACCTCGCAGAACGACTCGATCTCTTCCTCGCTTCCGGGCTCCTGCGCGCCGAACTGGTTGCACGGGAAGCCCAGCACCTCCAGGCCGCGCGCGTGCATCTTCTTGTACAGCGCCTCGAGCCCCTTGTACTGCGGCGTGAATCCGCATTGACTCGCGGTATTGACGATCAGCAGCACCTTGTCCTTGTATTGGGAAAGCGACTGCGGCTTGCCGTGGATATCGGTCATCGAAAAATCGTAGACGTCTGCCATCGGAGTCTTTCGGAAAAATGGATGGCGGGATTATGCGCTGCCCGCATCGCGCTTGCGAGCGCCCGACCTGCCGGTACGGTTCTGCGGCGCGCCGAAGCCGCCGCCGCCGGGCGTCTGGACGACGAACACGTCGCCGCTCTCCATGTCGACCTGGAACGTCGCGCCGAATTCCTCTGTCTCGCCGCCGCTGCGCTCGACCCAGTTCCGCCCCGGCTGGCCCGCGTTGCCGCCGGCCAGGCCGAACGGCGGCACCCGCCGGCGGTTGGCGAGCATCACCGCGGTCATCGGCTCGAGGAAGCGCACGCGGCGCTCGCCGCCGTCGCCGCCGCGGTGCGCGCCGGCGCCACCGCTGCCGGGACGAATGCGAAACTCGTCGAGCCGAACCGGGAAGCGCCATTCGAGCACCTCGGGATCAGTCAGCCGCGAGTTGGTCATGTGCGTCTGCACGACGCTCTCCCCGTCGAAGTCCGGCCCGGCGCCCGAGCCGCCGG
>JBDTNP010000055.1:0-2211 GCA_039933695.1 Betaproteobacteria bacterium
GCTGCGCGCGGAGCCGCGAGGCGGCGCAACCAGCGGCTTCGCTGCCGTCGGCTTGTGGGAGCGCACGCCGGGCGCCGCGGGACACTGCGTCGGCAAGCCGGTGCTGGCCGCGATGCTCAACGGCGCTCAGGGCGATGACGACGAGGCCCACGGCGGCCATTTTGCGATCGTGACCGGCCGCGTTGGCGTCGGTGGCGCGATCGACGACTGGATGGCCAACAATTTCTACACGCTCGATCTGTTCAGCGAAAAAGGCATCATCGCCGCCGCCTTGCCGCTCGATCGCTACCTGGCTGATCTCAATAGTGGCCAGGCCTGGTACCGGCCCTCGCATCTGCTGGTCGCTATCCTCAGCGGCGACCGCACGGCGACCCATGTGCAAGGCGCGCTCAACCGTGTCTACAACCAGTTCTACCGGCACCAGCTCGTCTACGGCAACGTGACGATGAACTGCGCCGGCATCAGCATCGATGTGCTGCGCGCGCTCGGCTGGAACGTGCCTGCGCGCAAACCGATCTGCCGCATCCTGGCCTGGCTCGCCGTGCCCTGGGTCGCGCTTCGCGAGCGGAGCCTTGCCAGGGCGCGACAAGCGTTCGATTACCTGAGCGAGGACGGCACGCGCATGTTTCCGGCGGCGGCGTTCGAGCAGACGGCAGCCGATCTGCTGCGGCTGCCCGCGCAACCGGGTTCGCGCGAGCTCACACCGTTCGAGACGATGCTTGCCGAAGACATCGAAGCGCTGGTGTGGCTGCGCGTGCCGCAACTGCCGTCGAGTCGCGCCTGGGGCGACTTTGCCGTGGTTTCCAGGGGCGAGTACGCAGCGCGGCTTCCCGGCGATCGACGCCAGGCCAAAATCATTCCGGTGCCGCCCCGTCCTTTTCCTTCCGAGCTGCGCGATTCCGATCTCCTGCCGCCGCCCGCGAGTCGCAGCGCCCTGGCGGTCGTTCTGTGGGCCGTTATTTTCTTGGCCGGCATACCCTGGCTGCTGTGGCGCTGGTGGCGAAGTCAAAAAACGGGGGGAAAGCTGTTGACTTGATTCCATATTTCCATTATTCTGGAAATATGGAAACGTTGGCTGCCCTGCACGCGCTGGGCGCCTTGGCACACGAAACCCGGCTTGGCATATTCCGCCTGCTGGTCGAACACGGACCGATCGGCCTCTCCGCGGGCGAGATCGGGCGGAAGCTTCGCCTGCCGGCCGCAACCCTGTCGTTTCATATCAAGGAGCTGGCGCTGGCAGGCCTGGTGTCGGCACGGCAACAGGGCCGCTTTATCCATTACGCGACCGACTTCTCCGCCATGCGCGGGCTGGTCGCTTACCTCAGCGAAAACTGCTGCCGCGTCTGTGCTGGCGTCGGCGATCGGCCGGAAGAGGCCTGCGCCTCCGATTGCGCCCCCGACCCTGCATCGCAGCTCGCGGTGTACACGATCCCGAAACCCACGGTACGACCGAAGAGGAGAGCCGCATGAAACGATTCCATGTCCATGTCTCTGTGCCGGATCTCGCCGCAAGCATCCGGTTTTATTCGACGCTGTTCGCCGCCGAACCCGCGGTGCGCAAAGACGATTACGCCAAATGGATGCTCGACGATCCGCGTGTCAACTTCGCCATCTCGACACGCACTGGCCACGGTGGGGTCAATCATCTCGGCTTCCAGGTCGAAAGCTCGGCCGAGCTCGACGCGATGGAGGCGCAGCTTCTTGCGGCGGATCGGAGTCTGGTCGCGGAAAAGAACGCCGACTGCTGCTATGCGCGATCTGACAAATACTGGGTGACCGACCCCGCCGGCATCGCGTGGGAGACCTTTCACACGCTGAAGGGCGTTCCCGTCGTCGGCGGCGACGGTCCCGGGCCCGTCGAGGCACCGCGGAGCGGCGGCGGTTGCGCGCCGCGCGCCGAGGCCGGCACCAAGTCCTGCTGCAGCTGACGAACGCGCGACGATAGCGCGCGCTCGGGTGAAGCGGTCACTGCATGAACCAGCCGTGGCTGACGACCAGCGACTGGCCGGTGAGCGCGTTCGACGGGAATGAGGCGAAAAACAGCGCCACGGCGGCGACGTCCTGCAGGGTCGTGAATTGCCCGTCGACGGTGTCCTTGAGCATCACCTTCTTGATGACGTCGTCCTCGGAAATGCCCAGCGTCTTCGCCTGCTCGGGGATCTGCTTGTCGACCAGTGGCGTGCGCACGAAACCCGGGCAGATGACATTCGA
>JBDTNP010000056.1:0-3304 GCA_039933695.1 Betaproteobacteria bacterium
CGGAAGCGACGATTCAACAGGCCAATGCGTCGATCAGGCAGGCCGAGCTGAATCTTTCGTATACGCGCGTCACCGCGCCGCTGGCCGGCATCACCGGCCGCGCCGAGCATTCGATCGGCACGCTGATCACCACCGACGCCAATGGCAGCCTGCTGACGACGATCAACCAGGTGACGCCGGTCTGGGTCCGCTTCAGTCTGGCCGAGGCGGATCTGGCCAAGCTGCCCGACGCACGCCTGAATCGGTCGACGCCGGTCGCGATCGAGCTTTTGCTTCCGGATGGCTCTCCCTATCCGCTGAAAGGGCGCCTCAACTTTGCCGCATCCGCGATCGATACCCGGCTCGGCACGCAGCAATTGCGCGCCGAATTCGACAATCCGCGCCAGCAGCTGCTCCCGGGGCAATTCGTCACGGTGCGGATCACCGCCGGCGAGCGCGACAAGGTATTTCTGGTGCCGCAGGCTGCGGTCGTCCAGACCGAGAAAGGCAATCTCGTCTTCACCGTCGACGCCGACGGCAAAGCGCAGGCGCGCCCGGTGAAGACCGGCGACTGGATAGGCAAGGACTGGACAATCCTGTCCGGCTTGAATGCCGGTGACAAGGTCGTCGTCGACAATCTGCTTAAACTGCAGCCGGGCGTCCCCGTCACCGAGGCGCCGGCCGCCGCCGCTGCGCCTCAACCGGTGCCGGACGCGCAGCCCGCGCCTGGCAAGAAATAAGGCGAGGCGACGTTGTTTTCGCAGTTCTTCATCAACCGGCCGATTTTCGCCGGCGTCATCGCGATCATCATCACGCTCGCGGGATTGATCGCATCGCAAGTGCTTCCGGTCGCGCAATATCCGGAAATCGCTCCGCCGACCGTCGTCATCACGGCCAACTATCCGGGTGCGAGCGCCGAGACGCTGGCGCTGACGGTCGCTGCGCCGATCGAGGAGCAGCTCTCCGGCGTCGAGAACCTGATCTATTTCAGCTCGACGGCGGCGACCAACGGCACGCTGACGATCAATTGCACGTTCGAGGTCGGGTCGAACGCCGACAAGGCGGTGATCGACGTCAACAACCGGGTCGCGATCGCACTGCCGCGCCTTCCCGATGTCGTGCGCCAGACCGGTGTCGTCGCGCAAAAGCGCTCGACCGACATTCTGCTGGTGATCGCGCTGGGATCGAACGATCCGCGGTACGACACGCTTTATCTCTCCAACTACGCGACGATCAACCTGCTCGACGAGCTGAAGCGCATTCCGGGCGTCGCCGACGCGACGATCTTCGGCGCGCGCGACTACTCGATGCGGGTGTGGCTCAACCCGGCGAAAATGTCGCAGCTCGGCGTCACGACCACCGACATAGCGCAGGCGATCGCGGCGCAGAACAACCAGTACGCGGCCGGAAAAATAGGCGCCGAGCCGGCGCCGCCCGGCCAGTCGCTGGTGTACACCGTCATCGCGCGAGGCCGGCTCGTCGATCCCGACGATTTCGGCAATATCGTTCTGCGCTCGACCGGTCCGGGCGGCGCCCTGCGGGTGCGCGATGTCGCCCGGATCGAGCTCGGCGCGGTCAGCTACGACGCCTTCACCAACCTCGACGGCAAACCCACGGTCGGCATCGCGGTGTTTCTGCAGTCGGGGGGCAACGCCCTCAAGGTCGCCGATTCGGTCCGCGCCGGCATCGCCAGGCTGCAGCAGAGCTTTCCGCAGGGCGTGACGCAGATCATCCCGTTCGATACGACGCGCTTCGTGCGATCGTCCATCCACGAAGTGATCATCACTTTGTCGGAAGCGGGATTCCTGGTGCTGCTGGTCGTGTTCGTGTTCCTGCAGAGCTGGCGCGCGACGCTGATCCCGATCATCGCGGTGCCGGTCTCGCTGATCGGCGCGTTCGGCGGCCTGCTGCTGTTCGGCTTCACGCTGAACACGCTGACCTTATTCGCGATCGTGCTTGCGACGGGTATCGTCGTCGACGACGCCATCGTCGTGCTCGAGAACGTCGAGCGGCTGATGGCCGACAAGAAGCTCTCGCCGAAAGACGCCGCGATCGAATCGATGAAGGAAGTGACCGGCGCGATCGTCGCGATCGAGCTCGTGCTGGTGTCGGTGTTCGTGCCGGTCGCGTTTCTCGGTGGCCTTGCCGGCAAGCTCTACCAGCAATTCGCCGTCACGGTAGCTACCGCCGTCACGATTTCCGGGTTGATCGCGCTGACCTTGACGCCGGCGCTGTGCGCATTGCTGCTCAAGCCCCAGCACATCGAGAACCGCCTGTTCCGCCCGTTCAACCGCGGGTTCGCCTGGCTGACACGCACTTATCTCGGCGGCGTGCGGCTGACCGTGCGCCATGCCGTAATCGCGGTGCTGCTGTTCGTCGGCATCCTCGGCGCCGATGCGCTGTTGTTCAGGACCGTGCCGGGCGGCTTCGTGCCGCCCGAAGACCAGGGCTATGTCCTCGGCTCGCTGACATTGCCCGATGCCGCGACGCTGCAGCGCACGGCCGAGGCCGGCGCGACGATACAGCGGATTCTGCTCGGGCATCCGGCGGTCGAACACGTGTTCGTCGTTGCCGGCTTCGATGTCATCGCCGGCGCGAACAAGACCAACGCTGCGACGATGTTCATCCCGCTGCAGCCCTGGGATGAGCGCAAGACGAGTGCGGAGGATCTGGCGAAGTACGTGATCGCCGAAGGCGCCAAGCTGGCGCAAGGCACGCTGCTGGCGTTCAACCCGGCGGCGATTCGCGGCCTGGGCAGCGCGGGCGGGTTCGAGGTCTACCTGCAGAATCGCGCCGACGCCGATCCGCAGAAGCTGTACCAGAACCTTCAGCAGTTCGTAGGCGAGCTGCGCAAGCGGCCGGAGCTTACCGGCATCGCCACGTTCTATCGGCCGACCTCGCCGCAGCTTTTTGTCGATGTCGATCGCGAAAAGGCCGCGGCGCTGGGCGTGCCGTTGAAGGACGTGTTCGACACGCTGCAGGGCACGATGGGCGTGCTCTATGTCAACGACTTCAACAAGTTCGGCCACACCTATCGCGTGCAGCTGCAGGCGGAAGGGAAGTATCGATCGAAGCCGGAAGACCTGGGCAACGTGTACGTCCGTTCCTCGCGCGGCGACATGATTCCGGTGAAGGCGCTGATCAGCGTGAAGAACGTCATCGGACCCGAGCAGCTCGATCGCTTCAACGGCTTCCTGGCGGCCAAGGTGCTCGGCAACAGCGCCGCCGGCGTGAGCTCGGGGCAGGCGATCGCCGCGGTCGAGGACACCGCGAAATCGCTTCCGCCCGGCTATACGATCGCCTGGACCGGGCAGGCCTTCCAGGA
>JBDTNP010000057.1:0-6622 GCA_039933695.1 Betaproteobacteria bacterium
CGAGCTGCTCGCCGTCATCGCGGTCATGGCGGTGGCGACTTACGTTCGCTTCTACAACGTCTCGTGGATAGGCGAGCGCGTCACCGCCGATCTGCGCCGGCGCGTGTTCAATCACCTGATGACGCTTTCGCCGGGCTTTTTCGAGGTGACTCGTACCGGGGAGGTCATTTCGCGCCTGACCAACGATACGACGATGCTCGAGAACGTCATCGGATCGAGCCTGTCGATGGCGCTGCGCAATATTGTTCTCGGTGCGGGGGCGCTGGTGCTGCTGATGCTGACCAGCCTAAAGCTGACGCTGCTGGTCCTCGCCGGGCTGCCGGTCGTCGTCCTGCCGATCATCGTCTTCGGCCGGCGCGTCCGCCGCCTCAGTCGCGCCAGTCAGGATCGCGTTGCCGATACCGGTGCCTACGTCGACGAGGCGATCCATGAAATCCGCACGGTCCAGGCCTATGCGCACGAGCCCGAGGACCGGCGCGCCTACGGCGAGCGGGTCGAGGCCGCGTTCGGCGCCGGAGTGCGCCGCATCCGCCAGCGCGCGCTGCTGATCGCCGCGGTGATCTTCCTGGTTTTCGTCGCCGTCGGCATCATCCTTTGGATCGGCGGCCACGATGTGCTGGCCGGCCGGCTGTCGGCGGGGCAGCTCGCATCATTTGTCTTCTATGCGGTTATTGTCGCAACCTCGGTGGGCACCGTCAGCGAGGTCGCCGGCGAGTTGCAGCGCGCCGCGGGCGCGACCGAGCGCTTGATGGAGATCCTCGACACGCCTCCCGAGATTGCAGTGCCGGCCAATCCGATGCCGCTGCCCGAACCGCCGCCGGCGACGGTTGCGCTCGAACAGGTGACCTTTGCCTACCCGTCGCGCCGCAACGATCCGGCGCTGAGCGCGTTGACCTTGAGCATCGCCGCGGGGGAGCGGGTGGCGCTGGTCGGACCCTCGGGCGCGGGCAAGACGACGCTGTTCCAGTTGCTGCTGCGCTTTTACGATCCGCAGCAGGGGAGGGTGTTGATCGACGGCGTCGACGTGCGCCGCGCCGACCCGCGCGCCGCGCGCGGCCGCATCGCGGTCGTGCCGCAGGACCCTGTGATCTTCGCCGCCAGCGTCTGGGACAACGTCCGCTATGGGCGACTGGACGCGTCGGACGCCGAGGTGCGAGACGCGTGCGAAGCGGCGTACGCGACCGAGTTTCTGACCCGCCTGCCGCGCGGATTCGACACCGACCTCGGCGAGCGCGGCGTCCGGCTGTCGGGCGGCCAGCGGCAGAGGCTGGCGATTGCGCGCGCAGTGCTGTCGCGCCGGCCGATCCTGCTGCTGGACGAAGCGACCAGCGCGCTCGACGCGGAGAGCGAGCGCATGGTGCAGCTGGCGCTCGATCGGCTGATGCACGGACGTACGACGCTGATTATCGCGCATCGCCTGGCGACGGTGATCGGCGCCGATCGCATCGTCGTGCTCGATGGCGGCATCGTCGTCGCCGAAGGCAGTCACCAGTCGCTGGTGCGCACCGACCCGCTCTATCGCCGGCTCGCGGCGCTGCAATTTGGGTTCGACGCAGGCGCCGGCGATTCCTCCCCGGCAATTGCGATCGCTGCCCGGGGATAATAATGCCCAACTCTAGCGCAAGCGCTCATTCTGCTGGCGACACTCCCTAAGCGCTTGTTCGGCGTTTAGACGCGCCTGATTTAGCCGCCCGATCAATACTCCGACATACAACGGCAAGATTAGAAGAGCGATAAACAACCCGAGGCCGATTAAGATGTGATTCGACCAGAAGTATGAGGCGAGTAGCACGAAGGTGAAGCCAACAAGCGCGGTAGCGTGCGATATACGCGCGTAGAGGCGGCCGAAGCGAAACGCATTGCCGAAGGCCACGAACATATACATACCGACTACAAGCACTCCGCTTTCTCCCAGGAGGAGCATGAAGTAGGTGATGGCGGCGTTGTCCGCGACGATGCCGAGAATCCGGCGCGTCGGTGAGACTTGCGGACCAGCGAGCGTCCACAAGGTGATCGCCACGGCAATGGCAACGAATCCCGCCAGGAACCAGACCATTTGCGACAGCTCCGCACTCGGCTTAGCTTGACCGACCAGTCGCAGCATCAGAACAACGAGAAGGAGCACGCCCATACCCAGGCGTAAGCTGGCCTGTTCGAGTTCGAGACGCGGCGCGAGCGTCACCCGGTGTGCCCACCCCACTCTAGTCGTTAGGCCGCATACATCGCGTTATGAGCGCTCTGGAACTAGGCTCCCCTATCGTCATACGAGCCGCCACGGCTGCGGATGTCCCTCGCGTCACACGCTGCGTTTGCGCAGCCTATCTCCGTTACATTGAACACGTCGGGAAACAGCCGGCGCCAATGCTCCAAGATTACGCACAAGTAATTCGCACGAGCCAAGTTCAAATCGCCGAGCGCGAAGGACTTATTCTGGGAGTACTGGAGTTACTTGTTACGGACGAAGGTTTTCTATTAGATAGCATCGCCGTAGATCCATCGGCTCAGGGCACCGGGGTAGGGCGAAGGTTATTTGAGTTCGCGGAACAAGAAGCCAAGCGCCAAGGATAAGATTCAATCTACCTGATGACCAATGAGAAGATGACCGAAAACCAGGCCCTCTATTCGCGGATCGGATATATTCTTTTCGATCGACGCATCGTCCACGGCTACCCCCGCGTTCTCATGCGCAAGGCCCTGACTTGAATCCACTGCGGCCTATCCTCTCGCTCAACCGAACCGCTCGCCGGCGGCGCTTACGCGCCGTCCGCTCGCGGCCGGTTAGCTTGGTTCGTTAGGCATCACTAGGAGAATTGTTATGTCGCAATCTGTCGTTGATGTGCTCGAAGAGCGAAACGTGGTCGCCTCGCTGCAACCTGGCCCCAAGGGAACGGTTCGTCTTACCTACGAGTATCCCCACATAGATTTAGCGAAGTACTTCTTGGAGGGCTTCACGCCTCGCGCACAGATGCAGCAGGCCTACGTGTCTCCTCCGGTCATTGAAATCGATCGCGCCAAATTGCTGCAGCTCAAGTTCTCTCAGGAAGAGCTCGCCGAAATCGGGTTTAGCTTAGTGCTCAGGCTGTCGGGCTTGCTGCGGCATTCAGGTGCCGGCAGTGATGCCTAATTCTCGTTAGGCGCGCTTTGCATCCCCTCACGCTAGGAATGTAATGTACTCAAAACAAATGTTGGCCAGTTGGGCAGACATGGACTTCAACTCGCACATGAAGGGCACTGCGTTCCTGGACAAGGCATGCGATGCTCGGCTTATGTTTCTCACGGAGCACGGCTATCCAATGAGCGAGTTCTCACGGCTCAAACTCGGTCCTGTGGCAATGCGAGATGAACTCGAGTATTTCAAAGAGGTCGGTTTGCTCCAAGAAATCTCGGTCACCCTAGCCTTGGCGGGTATGTCCAATGACGGCAGCCGCTGGATGCTTCGGCATGAAATTCTTCGTGCAGACGGGAAACTTTGCGCCAGGGTTACTAGCTCGGGAGGGTGGTTGGACTTGACAGATCGGAAGCTTGTGGCCCCACGCTCGGGGTTGCTCGGTGCATGGAAAGCTCTCTCTCAAACGAGTGACTTCCAAGAACTTCCTTCCAGTATCACCCAGCGCGTCTAACCCTTCGTTGCACCGGACTGCCTCCGGCAGCCGGTGAACTCAAACGTTAGGCCCCACAAGAGAGACGCGGCAGCCCGCGCCATAGACAATGAATCCTGAGTTCTTCCGCGCCCTCGAAGCCCGCCGCACTTGCGCCATTGTTGAGCGCGATCTAGAGGCAATCGAGGCGCTTCATGCGCCGGAGTACCAGCTAATAACTCCGTCTGGGCGAACTTACAGCCGAACGCGATACCTTGAAATGATCGAGGCGGAGCCGTTCTATGCCGCTTGGAAGCACGGGCCGATAGAGGTAAGAGCGTCTGCCGAAATGGCTGTTGTCAGGTACCAAGCCAAGATCACTCTCTCGTCTGGAAGAATAGTGGAGTGCTGGCACACTGATACCTATGAACTCAGAGGATCGGCTTGGCTGGCAGTTTGGTCTCAAGCCACTGAGTTGCCGAAAGCGTCAGCCACCGCATAGGCACCGTGTGATGCCTAACCTCTCGCTCAACGCGGACGCTCCTCGGCGGACGCTGCGCGCCGTCCTTCATCGCGCCGGTTAGTTAGTTCGTTAGGCGTCACTTGAGCTATCGTCCGAAATCGGCCAGGGAGATGTGCGGGAATTGATTCATTGGAGATCGCAATGACCTATCGATTCAGTTTGTTGTTGATTGCCCTTGCTTGGTCAACGGTGGTTCAAGCCGGCCCTAAAGAAGACGCGCTTGCTGCGTACGAGAAATTTTTCATGTTGTTCACCACTGGCAACCAGATCTAGCTGGCCGCGCTCTTTGCTCCAGATGCGTTGTTCTATGGCACCGGTTCTGCCAACGTTGTCACTACTCCAGAAGGCGTAGTCGCGTATTTCACGGGAGCCTTATCTGGCACGCGCGGCGAGGTTAGGGCGAGGCCGTTTAAAAATGCGGCGCTGCTAAGGCAAACTTTTGTGGACTGTGTATTTCAAGCTGACGTTGGCCTGAACGTCAGCATGTCCGGTGGGACGCATTGAGATGCGTAACCAACACGTTTGAAAGTTGGGCCCAAGTGAGCCCCAACCTCTCGCTCAACCCGGACGCCTCGCCGGCGGCGCGTGCCGTCCGCTCGGTGCCGGTTAGCTTCGTCCGTTTGCCATCACAACATACAGCGGAGGTCTCAAATGGTGGTCACGCTTCCATATCGGGCATCACCCGGTTCGGTCAAGACCTGCCTCGACAAGATCAAGGCCGCGGCAACCCCGGGGCCGGTCCCGTCGCCGTCAAAGCCGCATGTGCCGAAAACAACCTAGGACGTGGTCGTTGACCAGGCCGGTTGCCTGCATGAACGCATAGCAGATCGTCGTTCCGACAAAGCGGAAGCCGCGCTGCTTGAGCGTTTTGGATAAGGCGTCCGATTCGGGTGTGCTCGCCGGAACGTCGCCGACGCGGCGCCATCGGTTGATCCGCGGCGCGGAGGCGACGCTCGCCCACACGAAGCGGTCGAAGCTGCCGAACTCGCGCTGAACGGCGAGGAACGCTGCGGCGTTGCTCACCGTGCTCTCCACCTTCAGGCGATTGCGCACGATCTGCGGATTCTGCAAGAGCTTCTCGATGCGCCGGCGATCGAACCGCGCAACCTTCGCCGGGTCGAAGCCGGCAAACGCCTTGCGATAGCCTTCGCGCTTGTCGAGGATCGTTTTCCAGCTCAGACCGGCCTGCGCGCCTTCCAGGACGAGGATCTCGAAGAGCTTGTGGTCGTCGTGGACCGGCGTGCCCCATTCGTCGTCGTGGTACGCGACCATTCGCGGATCGGTGCCAGCCCAGGCGCAGCGTTTAGCCTGCTTCATCGAATAAGCCTCCCGAACATCGCACCTTGAGATTGGCAATTAGGCGCCAAGAGTGACTGCGCTTGTTGGGCAGCGCGCCCCCGGGCAGAATGCCGCGATGATCCCATGGTTGCGCGCCGGCGCGTTTCCTCCGGTCGATACCGCGCTGCCCGACCCGAACGGCTTGCTTGCCGCCGGCGGCGATCTCTCGGCCGAGCGCTTGCTTGCCGCATACCGGCAGGGCATCTTTCCCTGGTACGGTACCGGGCAGCCGATCCTCTGGTGGAGTCCCGATCCCAGGATGGTGCTCTTCGTAGCCGAGTTCGTCGTGCCGCGCTCGTTACGCAAGGTCGTGGCGCAGCGGCGATTCGAGATCCGCGTCGACAGCGCGTTCAGGCAGGTGATCGAGGCATGCGCCGAGCCGCGGACGGACGATGGCGGCACCTGGATCACGCCCGCGATGGTCGACGCGTATAGCGAGCTGCATCGCCTGGGTCATGCGCATTCGGTCGAGGCGTGGCAGGGCGATGCAATGGTGGGAGGATTGTATGGCGTCGCGATCGGCCGCATGTTCTTCGGCGAATCGATGTTCACGGGCACACCGAACGCGTCGAAGGTGGCGCTTGTCCATTTGATCGACTTGCTCAAGCGCCGCGCGATGCCGATGGTCGATTGCCAGCAGCAGACCGAACACCTTGCGCGCTTCGGCGCACGGCCGATTCCACGCCGCGAGTTTGCCGAGGAAGTCGCGCGGTTGGTAAACTCGACGCAGTCTGCGGAGCCTTGGAACCATGCGCCGGCAGGCGAAACCGACCGACCGTGACCAAGCTCAACGACCTTCCGCTGACGGCGCTGCAGTTCTATGCCACCGCGCCGTATCCCTGCAGCTACCTGCCCGACCGGCTGGCGCGGTCTCAGGTCGCGACTCCCAGCCACCTGATCGATAGCGGCGTTTACAGCGACCTGGTGCGGCTCGGATTTCGCCGTAGCGGCGCGTTTACCTATCGGCCCTACTGCGACCACTGCCGGGCGTGCATCCCCGTGCGGATTCCGGTTGCGGAATTCGAGCCGAATCGAACGCAACGCAAGACATGGCGCAGGCATTGCAAGTTAACGGCAGTTAAGCGCAAGTTAGCGTTCGATAACGACCATTACGCGCTATACCTACAATATCAGCGCTATCGCCACCCCGAGATGGATGGTCGTGCCGGGAACGATGATCGGC
>JBDTNP010000058.1:0-5788 GCA_039933695.1 Betaproteobacteria bacterium
GCACCGCCTTGTGCGACGCGGGATCGGCCGGATCGTAGACGTTGGTGTTGCAGATGTCGCCGGCGAAGAACGCGCCGCTTTCGGCCGCCACGGTCTTGGCGATGTCGAGCGCGCGCCGGTTGATCGGCTCCAGATCCTTTTCGCGGCCGATGATGCGCAGCTTTTCCCGGTGCGCGTAATAGGTGAGCGCTTCCACCACATCGGATCCGGCATGCACGAAATCGCGATGCAGCTGCGCGACGACCTCGGGATGCTCGAGGACCACCTCGGGGACGAAGGCGCCGGCCTGCAGATATCCGCGGCGTTCGAGCTCGAATACGTAGCCCTCGGCGCAGATGACCGGACCCTGATCGAGGCGTTCCAGCAGCGAGTTCGAAGGCCGTTGCGTTGCGGTTGCGTTCATGGCGATGCCTCGAGGATGGAGGCGCAACTATCGCACCTTCAGCCGGTTCGCGACCAGCCGCGAGGCGACGCCGATTGTCGCCGGTGCGACGCCCGGCCGACCTCCGGCCGCCGGGACCCGAGCGGTGTCGTGCCTTTCCGGCCGCGCCGCCAAGTCCGCAATGGACCAACCCGGGTCGTATCTGTAACACTTGCCTCCCCGCGCGCCGACTATGCTGGCGGCGGGAGCCTTGCGGCACGTCGCGGCAAGCCGCTTTCGAGGATGGCCGTGGAGACCTTGGCGTTCATTCTGCACAACCTGCCAGCCATCGGCGAGCGCACGGTCGAGCACGTTTCGATCGTCGGCGTAGCCGTCGGTATTGCGATCCTGACCGGGGTTCCTTTGGGCATTGCGATCACCCAGAGTCAACGCACCGCCGACACGGTGCTCTATCTGGGCTCGATCGTGATGACGATTCCTTCGATCGCGCTGTTCGGTGTCCTGATTCCGCTGCTTTCGAAGATCGGTCAAGGCATCGGCTACCTGCCGGCGGTGATCGCCGCGATGCTCTACGCGCAGCTGCCGATCGTGCGCAATACCTATACCGCGATACGCAACGTCGATCCCGCGCTGCGCGCGGCGGCGATCGGCATGGGCATGTCAACTTCGCAGCGCCTGCTGCGCGTCGAAATCCCGATAGCGCTGCCGGTGATCATCGCCGGCGTACGAATTGCCGTCGTCATCAACATCGGCGTGACCGCGATCGCCGCATACATCGGCGCGGGCGGGCTCGGCACCTTCATCTCGCGCGGCATCTCGCAGACCGACGTGCGTCAGCTGATCACCGGCGCGCTCGCGCTGGCCCTGCTCGCCATCGCGGCGGACTACGCGTTGCTCTGGCTGCAACGGCGTCTGACGCCCAAGGGCGCCGCGGCGCGCTCGGGTTGATCGGTCGAACGACCAAACGAATATGATCCGGCTCGAAGCGCTGACCAAGATCTACCCGTCGTCGCACGGCGGCACGGCTTCGGTGGATCGCGTCAGCTTCGAAGTCGGCGCCGGAGAGACCTGCGTCCTGCTGGGACCGTCCGGCTGCGGCAAGACGACGACCTTGCGGATGATCAACCGGCTGGTCGCGCCGACGTCGGGCAAGGTGTTCATCGACGGACGCGACACCAGCGCCGCGGATCCGGTCGAATTGCGCCGCACGATCGGCTACGTGATCCAGCAAATCGGCCTTTTTCCGAACATGACGGTGGCCGAGAACATCGGCGTCGTCCCGCGCCTGCTCAACTGGGATCGCACCCGGATGCGCCGCCGCGCCGAGGAGCTCTTGGCGATGCTGGCGCTGGAGCCCGCCGAATTCCTTGACCGGTATCCGAACGAGCTCTCTGGCGGCCAGGCGCAGCGGGTCGGCGTCGCCCGCGCGCTCGCCGCCGATCCGCCGGTGCTGCTGATGGACGAGCCGTTCGGCGCCGTCGATCCGGTCAATCGCGAAGTCATCCAGGACGAGTTCCTGCGCATGCAGAAATCGCTGCGCAAGACCGTATTGTTCGTCAGCCACGATATCGACGAGGCGGTGAAGATGGCCGACCGCATCGCGATCTTTCGCGCCGGCCGCCTCGAGCAGTACGCCCCCCCGGACGAGCTGCTGGGCCGGCCCGCGAACGAATTCGTCGCTGGCTTTGTCGGCAGCGATCGCACGTTGAAGCGCCTGCGGCGCATTACCGTCGGCGAAGTGATGAGCCCCGCAGACGCCTCCGCTGCGCCGGATGCACCGGCGGTCGCTCCGGGCGATGATTTGCGCCGCGTCGTCACGCTCTTTCTCGAGCGGGGCGTCGACGTTCTGCGTTGCGTCGACGCCGGTGGGCGCCTGGTCGGCGTGGTCACGCGCGACGCGGTCGCCGTGCGGCTTGCAGCAGGCGCCAATCGCAACGGACCCGGCGCGTCGCGGCGATGACTACCGCGACCCGCAGTTGGGAAATGAGACAACGCTCGCTGCTGCCCTATGCGGTGCTGGCCGGTATCGCGCTGGCGATCGTCTGGGTGCTGGTGGCGAGCGGGCTGTGGACCGACGTCCTGCGCTATCGCAAGGACATCATCTATCTGACGAAGCAGCATCTGGTACTGGTCGCGGTGTCGGGCAGCGCGGCCATCGTCACCGGCATCGGCCTCGGCATCTGGCTTTCACGTCCGGCGATGGCACGTTACGCGGAAGCGACGATCCAGGCGGTCAACATGGCGACCTCGATTCCGACACTGGGCAAGCTCGCGCTAATGATGACCTTGCTCGGCATCGGACCGCTGCCTGCGATCGTCGGGCTGTGGATCGCGACGCTGCTGCCTATCGTGCGCAACACCTATGCGGGACTGCGCGCGGTGCCCGCGCACCTGGTCGACGCGGCACAGGGCATGGGTATGAGCCCCGGGGCGATCCTGCGCAGGGTCGAGCTGCCGAACGCGCTGTTCGTGATCTTCGCCGGCATACGCACGGCGATGGCAGTCAATGTCGGCACCGCGCCGATCGCTTTCCTGATCGGCGGCGGCGGATTGGGCGAATTGATTTTCACCGGCATCGATCTGCAGGAATACGGGATGATGCTGGCCGGCGCGATCCCGACCGCGCTGCTCGCGGTAGCCGTGGATTTCCTGTTCGGGCAGGCGCAGTATTGGTTGGTACCGCGCGGCGTCAATCCGCTGCGTAATTCTTGAGGCAAATCCAGGAGGAACGATGAACAAGGCGATAGGCATACTTTGCGGCGGGATTCTGGCGGCGGCGCTCAGCGTGGGCGCGGCGGCACAGACGATCGTGGTCGGCGGCAAGGCGTTCACCGAGCAGCAGATCATGACCGCGATGACGGTCGAGTTGCTGAAGGCCAGGGGTTTCAGCCCCGACCGCAAGGCCGGCATGGGCAGCGCGGCGGTGCGCGCGGCACTGGAAAACGGCCAGGTCGATGTGTACTGGGAGTACACGGGGACCGGTCTGGGCGTGTTCAACAAGATCCCCGACAAGTTCTCGTCGGCGGAGGAAGCCTATAAGCGCATCAAGGAAGTCGACGGCGCGAAGGGCATCGTCTGGCTCAACATGTCGCCGGTCAATAACACCTACGCCTTCGCGATGAACCGCGATCAGGCGCAGAAGCTCAACATCGTGACGATGAGCGATCTCGCCAAGGCGGTCAAAGGAGGCGCCAAGCTCACGTTCGCATCGAACGCGGAGTTCTACGCGCGGCCCGACGGGCTGCCCGGATGGCAGACCGCGTACGGCTTCGAGTTCGACCGCGACAACGTCAAGCGTATGGACACCGGGCTCGTCTATTCGGCCTTGAAGGATCGCCAGGTCGACGTCGGCGTGGTATTCGCGACCGACGGCCGTATCCCCGCGTTCAACTTCGTCGTGCTCAAGGACGACAAGCAATATCCGGCGCCCTACAACCTGACGCCGGTCGTGCGCAAGGAAATTCTCGACAAGTATCCGAAGATCGCCGAGCCGTTGAACGCGCTCGCCGCCAAGCTCAACGACGAGACGATGGCCAAGCTCAACGCCAGCGTTGACGTCGACAAAAAGACGGTCGAGGAAGTCGCTTCGGGATTTCTGAAGAGCAACGGCTTGATCTGATGGCGGAGGTCGCCACGCGCCCGGCGCGGCAAACGGCGCGCATCGCGGGCGCCGCGGTTTTCGCGCGCGAGCTCGAGTTCGACGCGCTGCCGGACGACGTCGTCCGGACGGCGCTCTTCTGCCTCACCGACCTGATCGGGGTTGCCGCGGCCGGTGCGCGCACGGCCGCGGCGGCGATCGTCAATGCCTACGCGTCCACCCAGATGTGCGGCCGGGATCGCGAGGCGAGGATGCTGTTCGACGGGCGGCGCGCCGGTCTTGCCGGAGCGGCCTTCGCAGGCGCGGCTACGATCGATTCGATCGATGCCCACGACGGGCACGTGCTGACCAAGGGGCATGCCGGCGTCGCGCTGCTGCCGGCGCTGCTCGCGTACGTCGATGGCGGTGTCGGCGAGCGCAGGCGCGTCGACGGCCGCGAGTTCATCGCCTGCCTGGTCCTGGGCTATGAGCTCGCGACGCGGGCCGGCATCGCGCTGCACGCGACGACATCCGATTATCATTGCTCGGGTGCATGGAACGCGCTCGGATGCGCCGCGCTCGGCGGACGGCTGATGGACTTCGACGAACGGCGAATGCGCGAGGCGCTGGGGATTGCCGAATATCTGGGCCCGCGCGGCCAGATCCTTCGCGTCTGCGCGCAACCGACGATGCTCAAGGACGGCTCCGCTTGGGGCGCCCACGCCGGCGTGACCGCCGCGCTGCTGGCGCGCGAAGGCTTTACCGGCGCGCCGGCGCTGACCGTCGAGTCGGACGAGGTGAAGACGCTGTGGAGCGATCTCGGCCAGCGCTGGCGTATCCGCGAGCAGTATCTCAAGGCGTATCCGGTCTGTCGCTGGGCGCAGCCGGCTGTCGAAGCAGCGCTTTCGCTGAAGCGTGCGCACCGGTTCGACGCCGGGGATATCGTCGCGATCGCCATCGAAAGCTTCCGCGAAGCGATCGACCTGGGGTCGCAGTGCCGTATGCCAGCGACGACCGACGAGGCGCAATACAGCCTGCCGTTTCCGGTAGCAGCGGCGCTTGTTTTCGGCCGTGTCGGCGCCGCCGAGATCGACGCAACCGGCCTGGGTGACTCGCGAGTCGCGCGGCTGCTCGCGACTTTCGCGCTGAGCGAGGACGACGAATTCTCGCGCCGCTTTCCGGCCGAGCGCTGGGCGCGGGTCCGCATCGGGCTCGTCGATGGCCGCTCACTCGTCTCCGAGCCGGCGCAGGCACGGGGCGGAGCTGAGCATCCGCTGTCCGACGAGGAAATCGGAGCCAAGTACCGGCAGATGGCCGAGCCGGTCCTGGGGCCGCTTCGGAGCTCGCGCATCGCTGCGCTCGCGGGTTCACTGTCAGTCGACGCGACGGCACTGCCGGCGCTGATCGACGAGCTTCTGTCCCCCGTGGGCTGAACGCCGCAGCGCGTCGCCTTCGCGTCAGACGGCGTCGCGTTCGAGGCGGTGACCGGCAAACGAAGCCGCGATGATCGATGATTCGAAACCAACCCTAGGACAATCGCGGCAAGACCGTCGGCGCAGGCGGCGTGCGTATCGTCGTGCTGGACAAGACCGGCGTGGGCGCCGGCGCCTCGGGCATCGCCTGCGGCGTCGTGCGCAACAACTACTATCAGCCCGCGATGCGCGAATTGATGGCGCATTCGGTCAGCGTCTGGGAAAGCGACGCCGCAAGCTACAGCTATCACCCGGTGGGCTACATGCAGATCAGCCCCGAGGTCATGCACGCGCAGGTCGGGACGATCTACGAGCAGCAGAAGGCGATCGGTTACGAGTCGACGTTCATCGAAGGCG
>JBDTNP010000059.1:0-10965 GCA_039933695.1 Betaproteobacteria bacterium
GCTCGCCGAGGCCGAGGTGCCGTACGACCAGGTGTTCGAGATGGAGGACATCAACAGCGAGTTCGCGCAGGCCGACGTCGCGCTGATTCTCGGCGCCAACGACGTCGTCAATCCGCTGGCCGAGCAGAAGGGCAGCCCGATCTACGGCATGCCTATCATCGAGGCGTACAAGGCCAAGTCGGTCATCGTCAACAAGCGTTCGATGGCCTCGGGCTACGCCGGTCTCGACAATCCGCTGTTCTACATGGACAAGACGATGATGGTGTTCGGCGACGCCAAGAAGGTCGTCGAGGATCTGGTCAAGGCCGTCGATTAAGCAAGCACTCGCCGGGCGCGGCGTAAGCCAACTGAGCGAACTGCGCGGTTGAGCGCGCTGCAAGCCCGATCTTGAGCACACCCGTTCCAGTCAATCAGCGGCCGAAACCAGCGATGAACGGAATCACCCGCAAGCCGGCGTTCTGGATCGTCTTCGCCGTCGTCTCCGCCTTGTCGGGCCTGTTTGCATGGCGCTATTTTCCGGCGGCGCTGCCGCTGATCAATCTCGACGTCAAGATGACGCGAGGCGACGCGATTGCCCGGGCCGCCGCGGTCGCGGACCGCCTGGATATCGCGCCGGCCGGCGCGCAGCGCGCGGTGGTGTTCGCGCACGACGGCGCGACGCAGAACTTCGTCGAGCTCGAGGCCGGCGGCAAGCCGGCGTTTACCCGGATGCTCAACGGTACGCTCTACTCGCCGTACTGGTGGGAGGTGCGGCTGTTCAAGCCTGGCGAAACGGCCGAGGCGCGCCTGCGCTTTCGGCCGGACGGCGCGATCTACGGATTCACACGCAAGGTGCCGGAGACCGAGCCCGGTGCCGCGCTCGATGCGGCGGCGGCGCGCGCGATTGCCGAGAAGAGTGCGCGGACCGATTGGGCGATCGACTTCGCGCCGTACAAGCTGCTCGAGCAATCGCAGGTGCAGCTGCCCAACGGGCGCATCGACCACAGCTTCGTCTACGAGCGCGAGCACGAGCAGCTGGGCGACGGCCGCTATCGGATGCGGCTGGGCGTGGCCGGCGACCGGTTGGTCGACCTCACCCATCTGGTTTACATCCCCGAAGCCTTCGAGCGGCGATTCCAGGAAATGCGCTTCGCTAACAATGCGATCGCCGAGGTTGCCGGCATTTCGGCCGGTGCGCTTTACGGCATCGGTGGCTGCGTGCTCGGCGTGCTCTGGCTGTTGCGCCGGCGAGCATTGATCTGGCGGCCGGCACTCGTCGCGGGAGCGATCGTCGCCGGCCTGAATGCGCTGGCGCTGGTCGCCAACGCGCCGCAGGCGTGGTTCAACTTCGACACGGCGCAGCCGACCTGGGTGTTCTGGGGACAGCAGTTCGCGGTGGCGGTGCTCGTCCTTGTCGGCGGCGGTCTCGCGCTGGGCCTGGTGTTCATGGCGGCGGAAAGCCTGTCGCGCCGCGCGTTTCCCCGACATCCGCAGCTCTGGCGGCTGTGGTCGCGCTCGGCCGGGGCGTCACCCGAGGTGCTGGGCCGGACAGCGGCGGGCTACCTCGCCGTGCCGATCGAACTCGCGCTGATCGCCGCGTTCTATTTTGTGACCAATCGGTACTTCGGCTGGTGGCAGCCGTCGGAAACGCTGACCGATCCCAACATCCTGGGCAGCGCGCTGCCCGCGCTGGCGCCGATCGGCATGGCTTTGCAGGCAGGGTTCATGGAGGAATGCCTGTTCCGCGCCGTACCCCTGTCGATCGCGGCGCTGGTCGGCAGTCATTTCGGCCATCGCAGGCTGTTGATCGCGATCGCGCTGGTGCTGCAGGCGATCGTTTTCGGCGCCGCGCATGCCAACTACCCGGGATTTCCGTCGTATTCGCGGCTGGTCGAGCTCGCCGGCCCGGCTTTCATCTGGGGGTTGATTTTCGTTCGCTTCGGGCTCCTGCCGACCGTCATCCTGCACGCAGTCTTCGACCTGACCTTGATGTCGATCCCCGTGTTTCTGATCGAGGGGCAAGGCAGCACGATCAACCAGGCGCTGGTCATTGCGGCAGGCCTGGTGCCGCTTGCAATCGTGCTCGCGCGCCGGTTTCGCGCACGCAAATGGCGGGTGCTTCCGGAGGCTCTGCGCAATGGCGCCTGGCACGCGCCGACGGCGCCCGAGCCTGCCGTGCTGCTGCGTGGCCGCGCGGCGGCCGGCGTGTGGACGGCGCGCGTGCAGCGCGCACTGCCGTTGCTCGGGCTTGCCGGCTTGGCGGCGATAGCTTTAAGCGGCGGACTGCAGCGCGACATGCCGCCGCTGCTCGTCGATCGAGCCCAGGCCGAGGCCAGCGCCGACGCCGCCGTCGTGCAGCGCGGGGTGCAACCGGGCGACGGCTGGAAGCGCTTTTCGACCGTCCGGATCGTCACCGACGATCCCGGGGCGGCGCAATGGCACCAGTTTGTCTGGCGCGAAGCGGGACGCGATGCTTATAAAAAACTGATCGGCAACTGGCTTGCGCCGCCGCTGTGGGAAGTGCGCTATGCGCGCTTCGACGGCGGTGACGTCGCCGATCGCGCCGAGGAGTGGCGTGTCACGGTGGCCGGCGGCGGCGCGGTGCGGCAAGTCCGTCACCAGCTGCCGGAAAAGCGCCCCGGCGCGAAGCTTTCGCGCGAACAGGCGCGCACGCTCGCCCAGCAGGAGATCCGGCAACGCTTCGGCCTCGATCCTGCCGTATTGCGCGAAGTGTCGGCCGAGCAGCAGGAGCGGCCGGCGCGCGCCGACTGGCAATTCACTTATGCCGATCCGGCCGTCGAGGTCGGCAAGGGCGGCGAGGCGCGAGTGATCGTGGCGATCGCGGGCGACGAGATTGCCGGGTCCGGGCGTTATGTCTTCGTTCCCGAGACCTGGCAACGGGCCGAGCGCCTGCGGGCGAGTCGATTGAGTCTCGCCAAAAACGCGATCAGGCTCGCACTGATCGTCGCGGGATTCGCGGCGATCATTGCGACGATCATCGCCTGGAGCCGGGGCCGTTTCGACAAGCGCGCCTTCTGGCTGGCATTGTGCGTGGTCGGCGCGGCGACGCTGGTCAGCGGCATCAACGCCTGGCCCGCCTTCGCGATGCAGCTCAAGACGGCGGAGCCGCTGGCGCCGCAGATCGCGCTCGGCGCAGCGGGGATTGCCCTGTCGCTCGTTCCCCTGACGCTGCTCGCGAGCCTGCTGGCGGGCGTGGCCGTCTGGGAAGCCCGCGAGCATTCGGCACCGGAAACCGGCGTCGCCCGCCTGTGGCTGCGCGGGGCCAGTGCGGGGTTTTTCGTCGCCGGCGTCGAAGGCCTCGCCGGCACGGTGGCGGCGCAGGACTTCCCCCGATCGGCGCGCTACACGATCGAGAATGCGTGGTTGCCGTGGCTCGACGCGCTGGTCAGGTCGGTTTCCGCTCCGGTCCTCGGCGTCACGGTGACGATCATCGCGCTGCATTGGCTGGAGCGCTGGACCGACGGCTGGCGGCGGCGCCGCTGGCTGGTCTATGCGGCCTTGACGATCGCGACCGCTGCGCTCGCGGCGCTGAGCGCCGATGACTGGCCTGCGATCGTCGTCGGCGGATTGGTCGGCGGCGCGCTTTACACGCCGCTGTTCGCGACTGTGCTGCGCTACGATCTTCGGCTGGTGCCGGCGTTCGTCGCCGCCAACGCGATCGTACGCATCGTCGGCAATGCGCTGCTCAAGGGCACTGCCGCGGGCGCGTTCTATGCGGCGCTGGAAATCGCCGCGACCATTGCGGTCGCCTGGGCGATCACGCGCTACCTGCTGCGCGTGAACACGCCCGTCGTCGCGACCGTGCCCGCGACCGGATGACCTTGTCGCGCCGCCGCTATTCGATCTTCACCCAATACGGCATCACCTGATTGTCGGCGCGATGCACGGCGGTGACGTTGCTGCGCGCCGCCCACGGTATGACCTGGCGATGCAGCGGCAGATGATTGATCTCGGCGTTGTGCGCCGCCAGTGCTTCGCGGATCTCGGCAAGCCGCTGGTCGGGATTCATGTCCACCTTGACCTTGGCGATCAGCTCGTCGAGCCTGGGATTCGTATACCGGCCGTAGTTGTAGTCGCCGTCGCCCTTGCCGGTGTAGCTCGCGAGCACCGGCTGGAGGATGAAAATGCCATCGATCGCCCCGCCCCCCCATCCCAGCATGTACATGCTGGTATCGGTCTTTTCGAGCTTCGGAAAATAGTTGGCGCGCGGCATCGCGTTGACGTTGATCGTGACGCCGATCTGCGCCCACATCGCCGCCAGCGCCTGGCAGATCTTCTCGTCGTTGACGTAGCGGTTGTTCGGACAATCGAGCGTCACCTCGAAACCGTTCGGGTAGCCGGCCTCCGCCAGAAGCTGCTTCGCCTTCGCCCTGTCGAAAGGCAGGCGCTTTTCGAGCTCCGGCGTCGATTGCACGGGCGAGGGCAGCAGCGCGCCCGACGGTTGCGACAGGCCGCGCATCGTCGTCGTCCGGATCGCCTCGATGTCGATCGCCTGGTACAGGGCCTGCCGCACGCGCTTGTCCTTGAACGGGTTCTTGCCCTTGACGTTCGAATACAGCAGCTCGTCGCGCTTCTGGTCCATGCCGATGAACACGATGCGGTTTTCGCTGCCTTCCAGCACCTTGACGCCGGGATTCTGCTTGAGCCTCGGCACGTCCTGCGGCGGCGGGTCGTTGACCAGGTCGACTTCGCCCGACATCAGCGCCGCCATGCGCGTCGCGTCGGAAACGATCGGCAGATAGATCACCTCGTCGGCGTTGCCTTCCCAGAGCCCTGCCTTGATTCCCCACCAGTTCGGATTCTTGACCAGCACCGTCTTGATGTCCGGCTCGCGCGACTTCAGCATATAGGCGCCGGTGCCGTTGGCCTGGTGCGCGGTGATCATGTCCTCCTTTTCCGTATAGTTCTGCGGCTTGGTCGCGCGATTGGCTTCGCACCAGGCGCGGCTCATGATGTTGATCGTGGCGACGTGCTCGAGCTCGATCGGGTTCGGTCCGTTGGTCGTGAATTCCACGGTCAGATCGTCTATTTTCCGCGGCATGCCGGACGCAATCGCGTAGGCGCGCAACTGCGAAGTATTCGTGCGGGCGCGCTCGTAGCTGAACACGACGTCGTCGGCGGTGAACGGCGTGCCGTCGTGGAACTTGACGCCGGCTCGCAGCTTGAACCGCCAGGTCGTCGGCGAGGTTTGCTGCCACGACTCGGCGAGCGATGGCCGCAGGGCGAGCTTCTTGTCGCGCTCGATCAGCGCTTCGTAGACGAGGATGTTGATATTGTTGGTCAGGTTCTCGTTCTGCGAATGCGGGTCGGTCGTCTGCAGGTCGCCGCGTCCCGCCCAGCGCAGCGTCTTGGCCGCCGCGGGCGGGGCGGTCGCGATCGCCGTCAATGCCGCCAGCGTCAACGCGAGGGTGAAGAGTCGCAGCATTTGAAGTCTCCGGAACGCGAAAAAAGAACATGATAAACCTCCCGGACCGCGACACTGTCCCGACAGCGGAACGCCGATCTTGACCGGGCCGCGCAAGCGTCGGGCCTCCGCCGCGCAGGATTCGCCGTCATCCGCGCCGATCGCCGAGCTTCGACGGCGGCTTCGCGCCGGCATGGCGAGCGACGGGATCCCGCTCGGCCGCAGGATGGACCGGCTGGAGACCGGGGTCTCGGCGGCGGAGCGGCATCGGCTCGAGCAGGCGATCGCGGCCTCGATCGACAAGGTCGCGCGACGCGCCGAGCGCCGTCCTGCGATCGCCTACCCGCCGGAATTGCCGGTCTCCGAAGCGCGGGACCGGATCGCGGCGGCGATTCGGGAGCATCAGATCGTCATCGTCTGCGGTGAAACCGGATCGGGCAAGACCACGCAGATTCCGAAGATCTGCCTGGAGCTGGGACGCGGTACGCGGGGCCTGATCGGCCATACGCAGCCGCGGCGCATTGCTGCGCGCACCGTCGCCGCGCGGATTGCCGAGGAGCTCGGTGTCGAACTCGGAACAGCGGTCGGTTACAAGGTCCGCTTCACCGACCACACCCGGCCCGACGCGTACATCAAGCTGATGACCGACGGCATCCTGCTCGCCGAGACGCTAGGCGACCGCACGCTCGCCGCCTACGACACGATTATCATCGACGAGGCGCACGAGCGCAGCCTCAACATCGATTTCCTCCTCGGCTACCTGAAACAGCTGTTGCCGCGGCGGCCGGATCTGAAGCTGATCGTGACTTCGGCAACGCTGGACGCCGAGCGCTTCGCCCGCCATTTCGGTTCCGACGGCGAGCCCGCGCCGGTGCTCGAGGTTTCGGGCCGCAACTATCCGGTCGAAGTCCGCTATCGCCCGCTCGGCGGCGCGGCCGACGAGGCCGACGACGAAGAGGAGCTCGAAGAAGCGATCGTCGCCGCGGCCGAAGACCTGTGGCGCGAAGGGCCCGGTGACATCCTGGTGTTCCTCCCGGGGGAGCGCGAGATCCGCGAGACGTCCGACCTGCTCGCGAAAAGCATGGCCCGGCGGCCGTACGCGCGCACCGCGGAGATTCTGCCGTTGTATGCGCGCCTGTCGGCCGAGCAGCAGCAGCGCGTGTTCAGCCGCAGCGGCGGGCGCCGCATCGTGCTGGCGACCAATGTCGCCGAGACTTCGCTGACGGTCCCGGGCATTCGTTATGTGATCGACTCGGGGCTCGCCCGGGTCAAGCGTTATTCGCTGCGCAACAAGGTGACGCAGCTGCAGATCGAGAAGATCGCGCAGGCGGCAGCCGATCAGCGCGCGGGCCGCTGCGGCCGAGTCGCTGCCGGCGTCTGCGTGCGCCTGTACGACGCCGATAACTTCGCCGCGCGGCCGAAATACACCGAGCCAGAAATCCTGCGTTCGTCGCTTGCGGCCGTCATCCTGCGCATGGCCGCGCTCGATTTGAGCGCGGTCGATGCGTTTCCATTTCTCGAGCGCCCGAGCCCGCGCGCGATCGCCGACGGCTACCAGCTGCTGGAGGAGCTCGGCGCGGTCGATCGGGAGCGCAGGCTCACCCCTCAGCCTCCTTCCGCGGTCACCGAAGAACCCGATACCGCGCGTCGGCCTCAAGCGTCGATTCGCCTGGGCGCATCCCCGCTGCGCGGGGCCCCTGCTTACCGGCTCACGCCGCTGGGCCGCGAGCTTGCCGCGCTGCCGGTCGATCCGCGCATCGGCCGCATGCTGCTCGCGGCGAAAGACGGCCCGATGGCCGAGATGCTGGTCATCGCCAGCGCACTCTCGGTGCCCGATCCGCGCGAGCGTCCGCTGGAAAAGCGCCAGGCGGCCGATCAGGCGCACCTGCGCTTTCGCGATGAGCGCTCGGATTTCTTGAGCCTGCTGGCGTTATGGCAATTCTTCGCCGACGCGCTGGCGGCCAAACTGTCGCATAGGAAGCTCGTCGAGCAATGCCGCTCGCATTTCGTTTCCTATCTGCGGCTCACCGAATGGCGCGACCTGCACCGGCAGCTCGCCGAGCAGGTAGCCGAGCTCGGCTGGCGCTGGACCGACGCGCTTGCCGACAAGATCGACGCCGTCCGCTACGAGGTCATCCATCGCGCGCTGCTCGCCGGGCTTTTGTCGAACGTCGGATGCCGCGCCGACGCGGACGAGCATTACCTGGGCACGCGCGGACTCAAGTTCTTCCTGCATCCCGGCTCGGGCATGGCGAAGAAAGGCGCCAAATGGGTGCTCGCGGCCGAGCTGACCGATACGACACGGCTGTATGCGCGTTGCGCGGCGCGGGTCGAGCCGGAGTGGATCGAGCAAAGCGCCGGGCCGCTGCTCGAACGCAGCCATTTCGATCCGCAGTGGGATGCCGCGCGGGGCGAGGTCGTTGCCGCCGAGCGCGTCGCGCTGTACGGGCTGACGCTGGTGCCGCGGCGGCGCGTTTCGTATTCCTGCGCGAAGCGCTGGTCACCGGCGAGCTGGCGACCAAAGGCGCGTTTCTGGCGCACAACCGGCAGCTTATCGCGTCGATCGCCGAGCTCGAGCACAAGGCGCGGCGCCAGGACGTGCTGGTCGACGACGAGGCGCTGTATGCGTTTTATGCGGAGCGCGTTCCGCCAGACATCCATTCGACGGTGGCATTCGAGCGCTGGCGAGAGCTCGCCGAAGCGACGGCGCCGCGGCTGTTGTACATGACACGCGAGGCGCTGATGCGTCATGCTGCCGCCGGCGTCACCGAGGAGCAATATCCGGAGACGATGGCGATGGCCGGCGCGCCGTTGCCGCTCGCGTACCGGTTCGCACCCGGGCATCCGCTCGATGGCCTGACCTTGACTGCCCCGCTGGCCTTGCTGAACCAGATCGACGCGGCAAGGCTGTCGTGGCTGGTGCCGGGGATGATCCGGGAAAAAGTGAGCTGGTATCTGAAGGCGCTGCCCAAGGCATGGCGCAATCGGGTAACGCCGGCGACCGAAGTGGTGACAGCGTTCCTGGAATCGATCGACCGCGGGACGCCCGCCGCAGGCGTCGAGCTCGCCGACACGCTGCGCGCGTTCTTGAGCGCGCACCTGGGCCAGGCGCTGCCGTCCGATGTCTGGGGCGGCGCCGAGCTTTCGCCGCATTTGCGGGTCAACGTGCGCATCGTCGACGCGTCGGGCCGGGAACTCGCGCAGGGGCGCGATTTGGCTCAGCTGCGCACGCAGCTCGGCGAAGCGGCGCAATTGAGTTTTGCCGCGATCGGGCCCGAATTCGAGCGCGCCGGCATCCGGTCCTGGGATTTCGGCGATTTGCCGGAGACGCTGACGGCCGAGCGCGGCGGCCGGCGCCTGACCGGGTATCCGGCGCTGGTCGTCGACGGCGACAGCGCCGCGCTGCGCCTGTACGACACGCGCGACGCCGCCGACGCTGCGACGCGCATCGCCGTCGTGCGCATGATCCGGCAGCAGCTGAAGGATGCGCTGCAGCGCTGGGAGAAGAATCCGCCGGGGTTCGCTGCCGCAGCCCTGCCGCTCAAGACGGCCATCCCGACCGATACGCTGCTTGCCGACGTGCTCGCCGCGGTCGGCGATCGGGCATTCATCGGCGAGGATCCGCTCCCGCGCTCGGAGCGCGCATTCGCCGAACAGGTCAAGCGCGCTCGCACGCGGCTTCCCGCCGTCGTCGAAGGCGCGTTCCGGATGCTGGCGGCGATCGCCGCGGATTACCACGCGTTGTCGCAGCGGCTCTCGGCACTGCCCCCGTCGCAAGCGCGCCCAGGCGCCGACGTGCGAGCGCAGCGGGCTTGTCTGGTCTATCCGGGATTCTTTTCGGCCACCCCCTGGGCCCAGCTCGGCCACTTGCCCCGATATCTGCAGGCGCTCGACAAGAGACTCGTCAAAGCGGCGGTCGATCCCGCGCGCGACGCCAAGCACGCGCAAACGGTCACCGCGCTCTGGGAGCGCTATCGGGCGCGGGTTGAGGCCAACCGGGCCGCACAGCGCGTCGAACCGGGGCTCGAAACGTTCCGCTGGCTGGTCGAGGAATTGAAAGTTTCCCTCTTTGCCCAGGAGCTACGCACGCCTTTCCCGGTGTCATACAAACGTCTGGAAAAGGCCTGGGCGGAGCTTATTCGTCGATAGATGGCGTTTTTTTGCATTGGCGGCCCTAAACGCCGCGTGTTACAGTAACTTGCCGTTATTGCGGGCTAAAGCTGGGCGGGAGGCCGGGAGAGACGCGATCTGCGCCGGCTCGCGACCAAACGCCCATGCGACGCCCGCACAGCCAACGAGGACTGAACGCGTGAGCGCGACACCGACCTCCGGCGACCGGACAATCCGGCGCCCGGTGCCCAGGGACATGGCCAGGATACTCGGCGATTGCCGGGACCTCGCGATCCATCGTCTGCTGCTGTCGTTCACATCGATGCTCGACCGGGTCGGCGATCTCCTGATGGCGCGCGCGGAGCGCTCGGACGTGCGCGAGGATACGTCGCTCTTTCTCGATGCGCGCGAGGTCCTGACCAGCGAGCGCGCCAACCTGATGGCCGACTTCGAACGCCACCTGCGCCAACTGGTCGACGAGCGCATCAGCGGAAAAGGGCTGGTCAAGGCGGACTTCTCGGCCGTCGACGCGCGGAAACTGACGCTGGTCGACACCGACGCGATGGACGAATCGGTGCTGTCGGGCAACATCGTGCGCGTGGTCGAGAACGCCTGCCACGAGGAATTGCGCGAGCTCAACCGCGGCGTCGGCTTCCTGATGGGCCAGCCCAACCTGGAGACCGCCGCGAATCCGCTGGCGCCGACGACGATCGTCGCCGCGTTTACCGAGGCGCTGCACGGCATCAAAGGCGACCGTCGCATGAAGCTCGCGATCCTGAAGGAGCTCAACCAGACATCGTTCGGCGACATCGCCGCGATCTATGCGGACGTCAACCGCCATCTGGAGGGCATGAACGTCGTGCCGCAGATGCGACCCGCTGCCGTGCAGCGCGGCGTCGGCGGTCACGGTGGACGCGGCGCGGACGACAAGGCCGATGGATCCGCTCCGCCGCAGGGCGGCGGCGAGGTCGATCTGATGGCGATGCTGCAGCGCCTGGTCAGCTCCCGGCTCGGCCAGGCTGCCGCCGCGCCGATGCCCGCCGGACTGCCGCCGGGTGGAATCCAGGTGCCCGACGCCGGTCCGGCTCCCACAGCGCATGAACCCGGCCAGGCACTGTCGATGCAGGCGCTGGTCAGCGCGCTGGGAATGATGGCCAGCAGCGGCACAGCCCAGCAGGCGCAGCCGGCAGTCGGCCCGTTCGGGGGACCGCGCATCCTCGCGACCCCCGAGTTGGGCGACGCGCTGTCCCGCCTGCAGCACGGCGAAAGCAGCATGAACTACGGCGGCGTCTCGTTCCAGCTCGCGGGGCTGCAGCAGGACATGCACAACGTGCTGCGCGACCTGCAGGAGTCGCCGCTCGGCTCGAAGGCGAATCAGCTCGAGGCGATGACGATCGAGCTGGTCGCGATGCTGTTCGACTTCATCTTCGAGACCAAGGATCTGCCCGACA
>JBDTNP010000060.1:0-2504 GCA_039933695.1 Betaproteobacteria bacterium
AGCGTGCTCGGCAAGGGCGCGATGGGCGTCGTCTACAAGGCGTTCGATCCCGGCATCGAAAGAGTCGTAGCGATCAAGACGGTACGCAAGGACCGCGTCGACCAGGATCTGATCGAGCAGTCGATGGCGCGCTTCAAGAACGAGGCGAAGGCGGCCGGCCGGCTGCTGCATCCGAACATCGTCAGCGTCTACGAATACGGCGAGGACGAGGCCAATGCCTTCATCGTCATGGAGTACGTCGAAGGGACCGGCCTGCGCGAGTACCTGGCGCGCAAGGCGAGCTTCGACCTGCCGCACGTCGCGTCGATCATGACGCAGCTGCTGCGTGCGCTGGACTTCGCGCACGAGCGCGGAGTCATCCACCGCGACATCAAGCCCGCGAACCTGATTCTCACCGCCGACGGCACGTTGAAGGTTGCCGACTTCGGCATCGCGCGCGTCGACACGTCGAACCTGACGACGCTCGGCATGGTGATGGGAACGCCGTCGTACATGTCGCCCGAGCAATGCCAGGGCCAGGCGGTCGACCGGCGCTCGGACCTGTTCAGCGCCGCCGTCGTGCTCTACGAGCTGCTCGCCGGCGAAAAGCCGTTTGCCGGCGCGACCGAGACGATCGCCTACAAGATCTGCCACGAAAGCCCGCGGCCGCCGTCGGCGCTGTCTCGGCTCAACCTGTCGCCGACGATCGACGCCGTCCTTGCCGTCGCACTGGAGAAAAGCCCGGATGCGCGTTTCCAGAACGCGCGAGCGTTCAGCCGTGCGCTGCGCGAAGCGCTGAATGCGCCGGCGCAGCAAAACCCCGACGAGACCGCGGCAACGCAGATCAACACGGCCATCGCGGCGATGCGGCCGTCGATCGCCGCGCCGCCGGTCTGGGAAGACACGGTGCTGCGCACCGTCGAGCGCCAGCTTGCGCACTACGTCGGCCCGATGGCCAAGGTGATGACGCGCAAGGCGTCGACGCAAACCGCCGACCTCGCGCAGCTTTACGCCCTGCTCGCCGAAAACATCAGCGATCCGGCCACGCGCGAGAAGTTCAGTGCCGGAATACGCAGCGCGGTCGGGCCCGATACAACGCAGGGTGCGGCGATCTCCACCGGGACCAACACGCGGTCGATGCTAAGGCAGGCCGCGCTCGAGCAGAGCTTCGTCGACCAGACGAGCAACCAGCTCGCGGTCTACCTGGGGCCGATCGCCAAGGTCGTCGCCAGCCGCGCGGCGCAAAAGGCGACCAGCCGCCAGGAGTTCGTGCGCCTGGTCGCCGGCCATCTGGGCGACCAGGAGCGCAACACCTTCCTGAAGGAAATCGGCTTCGAGGAAGCCTGATCAGACGCGCTCGATGGCGGCGGCGATGCCCTGGCCGCCGCCGATGCACATCGTGATCAGCGCGTAGCGCCCCCCGGTGCGCTGCAGCTCGTACATCGCCTTGATCGTCAGGATGCAACCGGTCGCGCCGATCGGGTGCCCGAGCGCGATCGCGCCGCCGTTCGGATTGACCTTGGCGGCGTTCATGCCGAGCTCCTTGCTGACCCCAAGCGCCTGCGCGGCGAACGCCTCGTTCGACTCGATGACGTCGATCTGATCGAGGGTGAGACCGGCCTTCGCCAGCGCCCGCTTGACGGCGCTGACCGGCCCGAGTCCCATGACCTTCGGATCGACGCCGGCGTGTCCGTAGGC
The DNA here is from genome assembly GCA_039933695.1 of Betaproteobacteria bacterium. Classification (GTDB taxonomy): domain Bacteria; phylum Pseudomonadota; class Gammaproteobacteria; order Burkholderiales; family Casimicrobiaceae; genus PALSA-1003. The sequence goes on from JBDTNP010000060.1 coordinate 1,678, forward strand.
GACCAGCCGCGCCATCGGCTTCAGGCCCTTTTTCGCGGCGGCGGATTTTTCCATCAGCACCACCGCGGCTGCCGCGTCGTTGATCCCCGAGGCGTTGCCCGCGGTCACCGTGCCGTTTTCCTTGGCGAACACGGCGCGGAGCTTGGCCATGCCTTCGGCCGTGGAATCGCCGCGCACATGCTCATCGGTGTCGAACAGCGTCGGGCCCTTTTTGCTCTTGAGCTCGATCGGCAGGATCTGGCTCTTGAAATGCCCGGCCGCGATCGCCGCCGCGGCGCGCTGGTGGCTCTCGACGGCAAAGCTGTCCTGCTGCTCGCGCGTGATGCCGCAGCGGGTCGCGACGTTTTCCGCGGTGACGCCCATGTGGATCGTATCGAACGGGTCGGTCAGCGCGCCGACCATCATGTCGATGTCCTTGGCATCGCCCATGCGTGTGCCCCAGCGCTGTGTCAGGTTGGCGTACGCCGCCCGGCTCATGCTCTCGGCTCCTCCGGCGACCGCCGCCTCGGTATCGCCCAGCAGAATGTATTGCGACGCGCTGACGATCGCCTGCAGCCCGCTGCCGCACAGGCGGTTCAAGGTCAGCGCACCGGTGTCGTGGGGCAGGCCGCCGTTGATTGAGGCCACGCGGGACAGATACATGTCCTTCGCCTCGGTGTGGATCACGTTGCCGAAGACGCACTGGCCGACGTCCTTGGGATCGACCTTGGCGCGGCTCAGCGCTTCCTTGATCACCTTCGCCGCCAGCTCGGTCGGCGGCGCGTCCTTCAGACTGCCGCCGTAATCGCCGATCGCCGTGCGCACGCCGCTCAGGATGACGACTTCTC